>NZ_LFZP01000028.1:0-86791 GCF_002925705.1 Burkholderia anthinoferrum | reverse complement strand
GGCTGAGTCCCGTGCAATACAGGACTCAGCCCTTGGGCGCCTAGCCTTTAACTGTCCAACTTTGCGGGGTCAGTTCAAAACCCGCCTTTCGATCGATCGCGCCGGCATCGCCGGCGTCAGCCGAGATGCGGATAGTCCGACAGCGTGAGCCGGAACCCGTGCGCATTCGCGACCAGTTGCGCCTGTGCGCCGAACGGCAGCGTCAACAGGTCGGGCACATGGCCGAACTGGAGCCCCGTGACGACCGGAATCCCGACCACCGCCCGTACCTGGTCGATCATCGCCTGCATGTCGTAGCCGTTGTCGTACTCGAACGGCCGCGCACCGGTGAACTGGCCGAGCACGAGCGCCTGCTGCCGCGCGAGCAGCCCCGACAGGTGCAGTTGATAGATCATCCGCTCGATCCGGAATGGCTGCTCGTTGACGTCTTCGATGAACAGGATGCCGCCCTCGATGTCGGGCATGTATGGCGTGCCGACCAGCGACGTGAGGATCGCGAGGTTGCCGCCCCACAGCGTGCCCGTCACGTTCACCGCCTGCACCTGCGGGGCGTCGGCCACGATCGTCGTGCTCGGCTGCGTCAGCGTCTGCCAGAAATGCTGCATCGTGAAGTCGCTCGGCGTTTCCGCGCCGAAATCGGCCGACAGCATCGGGCCGCCGAACGTCTTGATGCGCGCCTTCGCGTACAGCGCCAACTGGATCGCCGTGAAGTCGCTGTGACCGACGAGCGCGACCGGCTGGTCGCGCAGCCGGCGTTCGAGCCCGCGATAGTCGAGCCCGTGCAGGATGCGCGCGGCGCCGTAGCCGCCGCGCACCGCGAGCCCGATGTCCGGCAACGGCCGTGCGGGATCGGCGAGGCGGTTCAGGTCGCCTGCCCGCTCGCCGTCGGTGCCGCCGAAACGCTGGAAGCGGCGCTGCGTCGCCTCGATGTTCTCGATGCGCTGCTGCGCGGTGCTCAGGCGCTCGAGCGCGCGGTTGATCGCGTCGGGGTCGTGCGGATAGCCGGACGGCGCCAGCAGGCGAATGGTGTAGGACGCGGCGGGCTGGAAGGACATGGCGAAAGGTGTCGGGGTCGTCAAACCTGCTTAGAGGGTCCGAACCGTGGGCGGTTCACGAAACCATGCGCGCCCACAACGACGGGCGCGGCGGCGACGCGCCTATGACGCGCCGGATTCGGCGTCGCGGGCAAGCCGTGCTTCGCGCAGCGCGCGTCGGCGCTCGGCGAAGAACGACTTCAGCGCGGCGCCGCATTCGTCGGCGAGCACGCCGCCCGTCACTTCGGTATGGTGGTTCAGTTGCGGATTCGCGAATGCGTCGATCACGCTGCCGCACGCGCCCGTCTTCGGGTCGGCCGCGCCATAGACGACCCGCGCGATGCGGGCATGCATGATCGCGCCCGCACACATCAGGCACGGCTCGAGCGTCACATACAGCTCGCAGCCGGGCATCCGGTAATTCCGCAGGTGCTGCGCGGCCATGCGCAGCGCGGCCATTTCGGCATGCGCGGACGGGTCGTGCCCGCCGATCGGATGGTTGAAGCCGCGCGCGATCACTTCGTCGCCGCGCACGAGCACCGCGCCGACCGGCACTTCGCCGGCCGCGCGCGCCTCTTCGGCGGCGGCCTGCGCAAGACGCATGAAATGCAGATCGCGCGCCGAGATGGGCGCGGCTTCCAGAACGGGAGAATCGGCGGCGGGTTCGGCACCCGAGGCGGCTGCCGCAAGGCCAGCAGGGGCTGCGTCGGGCAGCGCGCCGGACGTCACATCGGCCCCGCTTCGGCGGGCGCTTCGTCGAGCCCGCGCTCGCACAGGCGTTCCGCGATACGCCGGCAGTAGTCGCGCGGCATCACCATCGGGCCGCCGCGCAGCGATTCGAGCGCCATGTCGAGCGCGAGGATCTTCGCTTGCAGCCGGCAGCGCGCGGCGCGGTCGCTGACCGCCTGCACCTCGTCGTGCAGGTTGCGCAGCGCGCGCAGTTGTTCGACGGCCGGCGGCACGAAGCCCGCATTCTTCAGGATACGGTTAGCCACCCGCACCTCCTCGGGCACGAGCAGGTCGTCATCCAGCGCCTGCGGCGCGCCGGTACCCGGCAAATCGTCGAACTCGCCCCGCGCGGCGGCGGCGGCAATACGTTGTTCGACCAGAGCGTCAAGCAATCTCATCAGTCAATCGGAACAATGCGGCAGGCCGAATTCTATCAGGGTGACGCCGGTATGACAGGCCCTTCGAATACATGCTCGATATTGTGCTTTTAGGGGCCGAATCGCAGCGCATGCGCGCCGATCGCAGCCACTTGCCGCGCTGCTGCGCCGCAGCAGGCCGAGCGCCGTTCGACCGCGTCCGAACGGGCGCGATGTCCGAGCCATTTTTTATCCGCGCCAGGAAGGTGGCCACAGCGCGCCCGGCGAAAACGCGAGGCGCCCCACTCCCCGCCCGATTACGCAGCCACCGTTTCCTGTCGCGCTTTCGCGAACGGGCGGAACAGCGTCGCGATCAGGAACGCGCCGATCCCGATCGCGAACGAGCCGAGGTACAGCCAGCCGTAGCTGCCGAGCGCATCGACGATCAGCCCGCCGGCCACCGGGCCCGCGGCCATCCCGAGGCTGCCGGCCATCGCGCAGCCGCCGATCACCGTGCCCATCATGCGCAGCGGGAAATTCTCGCGCGCGAGCACCGAATACAGCGGCATCACGCCCGCATAGATGAAGCCGAACAGCGTCGCGACCGCGTAGAAGCCGTCGAGCGTGCGCACGAAGTAGTAGCCGAGCGCGCCGAACGCCTGCGCGAGCAGTCCGGCGACCAGCATGCGCTTGGCGCCGAGGCGGTCGCCGAGTATCCCGAACGCGATCCGGCCGCCCATGCCGGCCAGCCCTTCGACGCTGTAGATCGACACGGCGACGATCAGCGGAATCCCGCAGGTCACCGCATAGCTGACCGTATGGAAGATCGGGCCCGAATGCGTCGCGCAACAGAAGAAGTTGGTCAGCACCAGCACCATGAACTGCGGCGAGCGCAGCGCATCCGCGACCGACATCGTCGGGGCCGGCGCGCCGGCAGGCGCCGACTCGGCCGCCGCCTGCGCGGACGCGTGCTCGAGCGCGGGCGCCCGGCGCACCAGCAGCGACACCGGAATCATCACGACGGCCGCCAGCACGGCGATCAGCAGCATCGACGTGCGCCAGTCGCGCACCGACACGAGCCACGCGGCCAGCGGCGCCATCGTCATCGGCGCCATTCCCATGCCGGCCGACACGAGCGACACCGCGAGGCTGCGGTGCGTGTCGAACCAGCCGGTCACGCACGCCATCATCGGTGCGAATATCGCGGCCGTCGCGCTGCCGACGGCCAACCCGAAGGTAAGTTGGAACACCAGCAGCGACGGTGCGCGGCTCGCGAGCGCCAGGCTGGCCGACAACAGCACGGCCCCCGCGATGACGACGGGCCGCGTGCCGACGCGGTCCGACAGGCTGCCCCACGCCATGCTCGCGAACGCCATCGCGATGAAGCCGAGCGTCATCGCCGCGGAAATGCCGGTCATCGACCAGCCCGTATCGTGCGCGATGGACCGCAGGAACACCGGCAACGAAAACATCGCGCCGATCGCGACGCACCCCATCAGGCCGCCCGCGGCGACAATGACCCAGCGGTATCGGGAATCCGGCATGTGGCGTGTCATGGGGTCTCTCCTCGTTCGTTGCGCCATTCGCGGAAAACCGGGGTGCCGGCCGCATGGCGCGGCGCACTGCCCGGTCGATATCGATACGACGGGCGACGCATCCGGGAATCGACATGCGGCGCGCATCGGGCCACGTTTTTTATTGTGGGCGATCCCGCTCGGCTCGCAAGGGTCGGTTCACCCGCTCGCGCCGCCGCCCCCCTTTTTCCGCCACGGGAAATCGAAATCAGAAATGCTTGGTTGGGCCGCGCCCTTGCGCTGGCTACACTCGCCTCATCTTGTCATAACAAGTTGACCGATGCCCCCACCCAACGTCGTGCCGCTGTCAGCGGCCCCGCTCTACGTGCAGATCAAGGACACGCTGCGCGCGCGCATTCTCGACGGCACCTATGCGCCGCACAGCCGGATGCCGTCCGAGCACGAACTCTGCGCGATGTTCGACGTCAGCCGCATCACGGTGCGCCAGGCGCTCGGCGACCTGCAGAAGGAAGGCCTGCTGTTCAAGCTGCACGGCAAGGGCACGTTCGTGTCGAAGCCGAAGGCCTTCCAGAACGTGACGTCGCTGCAAGGGTTCGCCGAGGCGATGTCGTCGATGGGCTACGAGATCGTCAACCAGTTGCGCAGCCTGCGCACCGTGAAGGCCGATCGCCATCTCGCGACGAAGCTGAACGTGCCGGAAGGCGCGCCGCTCGTCGAGATCCATCGCGTGCGGCTGCTGAACCGCGAACCCGTGTCGCTCGAACAGACCTGGGTGCCGGAGGCGCTCGGCAAGCGGCTCGCGGGTGCCGATCTCGCGACCCGCGACATCTTCCTGATCCTGGAGAACGACTGCGGCATCCCGCTCGGCCACGCCGACGTGTCGATCGACGCGATCCTCGCCGACGACGACATCGTCGACGCACTGCACGTCGAGGAAAGCAGCCCCGTGCTGCGCATCGAGCGCCTCACGCACGACGCGTCGGGGGCGCCGATCGACTACGAACACCTGTACTTCCGCGGCGACGCCTTCCAGTACCGGTTGCGCGTCGACCGGCAGAAGGCGCGCAAACCTGCAAGGAACCCACGATGAACACCCATGTGCACGAATACGACATCGTCGTGGTCGGCGGCGGCACGGCCGGGCCGATGGCGGCCATCAAGGCGAAGGAGCGCGATCCGTCGCTGCGCGTGCTGCTGCTCGAGAAGGCCAACGTCAAACGCAGCGGCGCGATCTCGATGGGGATGGACGGCCTGAACAACGCGGTGATTCCCGGCCATGCGACGCCCGAGCAGTACACGCGCGAGATCACGATCGCCAACGACGGGATCGTCGATCAAGCGGCCGTGTACGCGTACGCGGCGCACAGCTTCACGACGATCGAGCAGCTCGATCGCTGGGGCGTGAAGTTCGAGAAGGACGGCACCGGCGACTACGCGGTGAAGAAGGTCCATCACATGGGCTCGTATGTGTTGCCGATGCCGGAGGGCCACGACATCAAGAAGGTCCTGTACCGGCAACTGAAGCGCGCACGCATCGCGATCACGAACCGGATCGTCGCGACGCGCGTGCTGACCGACGCGCAGGGCCACGCGAGCGGCGTGCTCGGCTTCGACTGCCGCACCGCCGAGTTCCACGCGATCCGCGCGAAGGCCGTGATCCTCTGCTGCGGCGCGGCCGGCCGCCTGGGCCTTCCGGCGTCGGGCTACCTGATGGGCACGTACGAGAACCCGACCAACGCGGGCGACGGCTACGCGATGGCCTATCACGCGGGCGCGGCGCTCGCGAATCTCGAATGCTTCCAGATCAATCCGCTGATCAAGGACTACAACGGCCCGGCGTGCGCGTACGTGACGGGGCCCCTGGGCGGATTCACCGCGAACGGCAAGGGCGAACGCTTCATCGAATGCGACTACTGGAGCGGCCAGATGATGTGGGAGTTCTACCAGGAACTGCAAAGCGGCAACGGTCCTGTATTCCTGAAGCTCGACCATCTCGCGGAAGAAACGATCCGGACCATCGAGCAGATCCTGCATACGAACGAACGGCCGAGCCGCGGCCGCTTCCATGCGGGGCGCGGCACCGACTACCGCCGCCAGATGGTCGAGATGCACATCTCCGAAATCGGCTTCTGCAGCGGCCACAGCGCATCCGGCGTGTACGTGAATGCACGCGCGGAGACGACCGTGCCGGGGCTTTACGCAGCGGGCGACATGGCGGCCGTCCCGCACAACTACATGCTCGGGGCGTTTACGTACGGCTGGTTCGCCGGGCAGAACGCGGCCGATTACGTGGCCGGCCGCGAACATGCGCCGGTGGACGACGAACAGGTCGACGCCGAGCGCACCCGCGTGCTCGCGCCGCTGCTGCGCGAGCGCGGCCTCGCGCCGGCGCAGGTCGAGTACAAGCTGCGCCGCATGGTGAATGACTACCTGCAACCGCCGAAGGTGACGCGCAAGATGGAAATCGGGCTGCAACGCTTTGACGCCATTACCGAGGATATCGAAGAGATCAAAGCAAACCATCCGCACGAGCTGATGCGCGCGGCCGAAGTGCGCGCGATCCGCGACTGCGCGGAAATGGCCGCACGTGCATCGCTGTTCCGCACCGAAAGCCGCTGGGGCCTGTACCACCATCGCGTCGATTTTCCGCATCGCAACGATGCCGAATGGTTCTGCCACACCTGGCTGCGCAAGGATGCCGCAGGCGCGATGCGCAGCGAGAAGCGGCCGGTCGAGCCGTACGTCGTGCCGCTTGCCGACGACGAACGCGGCGCCTACGCGCAATTGCGCATCCGCGAACCGGCCGCGCTCGCGGCCGCCCTTTGAGGAACCTTGCCATGCCGCATACCCCGCACGACATCTTCCAGCGCAGCAGCGCGCCCGTGACGATCGACGAGTCGCTGTGCATCGCCGACAAGGGCTGCACCGTGTGCGTCGACGTGTGCCCGCTCGACCTGCTCGCGATCGACGTCACCAAGGGCAAGGCCTACATGCAGTTCGACGAATGCTGGTACTGCATGCCGTGCGAACGCGATTGCCCGACCGGCGCGGTCAAGGTCGACATCCCTTACCTGCTGCGCTGACACGGCGCGCGGCCCCGCACCGGCGACGGCACGACCGAGCCGGCTTTCGTCGACATCGAGCGCCGCTGTCTCGCGCTATCGCGCGAACGTCGCATCAGTACGCATGCCGGCCCGTCCACCGCACCGACTTTATCCATGACCGCTTCTTCCTCCGCTTTTCCGCTGCCGGGCGTGCCGGCCGGCGATCACGCCGATCATGCCGCGCTCGTCGCGCGCCTCGCCGCAGCCGATGCATCGGTGCGCCGCATCGCGCTGCTCGAACTCGCCGATCTCGAAGCGCCCGAACTCGTGCCGTCGTTCGTCGCCGCGCTGCGCGACGATGCGTCGGCCGACGTGCGCCGCGAGGCTGCGCGCGTGCTCGACGCGTGGGAGCAGCCCGATGTCGTCGACGCGCTGTGCCACGCGCTGCTCGATCCGGACGACGGCGTACGCGCGACCGCCGCGCAAAGCCTGTCCGAACTCAAGAACCCGGCATCGGGCGCCGCGCTGTGCCGCTGGGTCGACCGGCCCGAGCCGTTCGTGCGCGCCGCCGTGCTGCGCGGCTTGCGCGAGTTGCGCGACCCCGATGCGTTCGCGCCGGCGCTGCGCGCGCTCGATGCCAGCAATGCGGACGTCCGCGCCGAGGCGGTCGTCGTGCTCGGCTGGCTCAAGGACGGCCGCGCGCTGCCGCCGCTCGCGCGCGTCGCGACCACGGACACCGATGTGGACGTGCGCCGCGCCGCGGTCGGCGCAATCGGATTTGCTTCGGCGAGCGATGCGGCCGTCGTCACCGCATTGCTCGCGGCACTGCGCGACGGCGCATGGCAGGTGCGCGAGGAAGCCGCTGCCACGCTCGGCAAGCTGCGCGCCGCCGTTGCGCGCGACCCGCTCGTCGCCGCGCTCGACGACGATTACTGGCAAGTGCGCGTGCGCGCCGTCCGCGCGCTCGGCCAATTGCGCGATGCGGCCGCGGCATCGGCCGTCGTCGCGCTGCTCTCGCATGCGATCAGCAATCTGCGCAAGGAAGCCGCACTCGCGCTCGGCGAATTGCGCGACCGGGAGACGCTGCCCGCGCTGCACGGCGCACTCGACGATCGCGACCCCGAAGTACGCAAGGCCGCGCGGATCGCGATCGGACAGATCGACGAGGCGTCGCGATGATCGCGCCGACCGAAATTGCACTCGATCACCCCGCGCATGCACTGACGTTGCACTGGCCCGGCGGCGTCACGCAACGCATCGGCTATGCGCGGTTGCGCGGCGATTGCCCGTGTGCGCAATGCCGGAGAATCCGCTTCGATGGCGGCCATATCGACGCGCGGGCCAGCCTGACGTTGGACGGCGTGGAAGCGCTCGGCTACGGCGTGCGCTTCCTGTTCGGCGACGGCCATGCACGCGGCATCTATCCGTGGCCGTACCTGGCGGAGATCGCGTCGCGGCGATGACCCGGCTGCCGCGGTCGCGCGGGCCGGATGGCAGGCATGCGCAAACGCTGCGATACTGACGCCCACGATCGCATCACCCACCGTGGGAGCAGCATCATGCAAACCGCAGTCGGATTCATCGGCCTCGGCGTGATGGGCACGCCGATGGCGCTCAATCTCGCGCGCGCCGGCACGCCGCTCGTCGTGTGGAGTCGTTCGCACCGCAGCGACGATGCACTGCGCGACGCCGGCGCACGGGTGGCCGACGGCATCGACGACGTATTCGCGTCCTGCCGCACCGTGATCCTGATGCTCGCGAACGACGCGGCCATCGATGCCGCTCTCGCCCGCGGCACACGTGCTTTTGCCGCGCGGGTCGGTGGACACACGATCGTCAACATGGGCACGAATGCGCCCGAGTATTCTCGCGCGCTCGCCGACGACATCGCCGCCGCATCAGGCCGCTACGTCGAGGCGCCGGTATCAGGCTCGCGCAAGCCGGCCGAAGCCGGTCAGCTCGTCGTGATGCTGGCCGGCGCGCCGGACGATGTCGATGCCATCCGCACGCTCGTGAAGCCGCTGTGCCGCGACAGCTTCGTGTGCGGCGAAGTGCCGGCGGCGCTGACGATGAAACTCGCCGTCAACCTGTTCCTGATCACGATGGTCACCGGTCTCGCCGAAGCCACGCACTTCGCGCAACGTCACGGCATCGACCTCGCGCGCTTCGCCGACGTGCTGAATGCCGGTCCGATGGCGAGCGACGTGTCGCGCGTGAAGCTCGGCAAGTTCGTCACGGAAGATTTCTCGGTGCAGGCCGCGATCAGCGACGTGCTGAAGAACGCGCGCCTCGTCGCCGAGTCCGCGCGCGGCATCGGCATCGCGTCGCCGCTGCTCGACATCTGCCATGCGCTTTACGCGGAAACCGAGCAGGCCGGCCATGGCGCGGCCGACATGGTCGCCGTGATCCGCGCGATCGAACGGCGTACCGGGGACATGCGATGAGCGGTGTCCCCGCGCCCGCGTTTGTTCGAACCAACGGATAGGCCCGACCATGTCCGCTACCGGCACGTCCGCAACCGGCACGTCCGCAACCGGCAACGCTGCACCCTTGCGCCCCGTTCCCGCCGTGATCGGCATCGTGCTGCGCGAGCGCGACGTGCTGCTCGTGCGCCGCGCGAACCCGCCCGATGCCGGCTGCTGGGGCTTCCCCGGCGGCAAGATCGAGCCGGGCGAGCCGCTTGCCGAGGCGGTCGTGCGCGAGATCGCGGAAGAAACGACGATCGACGTGGAGGCGCTCGACGCCTTTACCGCGCTGGACGCGTTCGATTACGATGCGCACGGCGCCGTGCGCCAGCATTTCATCATGGTCGCGGTGCTGTGCAGATGGCTGCGCGGCACGCCAGCCGCCGGCGACGACGCGCTCGACGCGCGCTGGTTCGGCCTCGACGAACTCGACCGCGACGATTTGCCGATGAGCGCGGGCGTGCGCGATGTCGCGCGACGGGCGATCGAGCGGGCGGTGGTGCTGGAGCACGCGCGGCAGCCATCCGCGTGACACTTCGCTGTCGCTTGTGCATTACCGCGACGCGTTCGCTCCGCCACCGAGGCGGCCCCCGGCGAGCGCCAAGTCATCCCATATCAAACCATGATCAAAATTCGACAATCCACCGAGGCCGACGGCACACGCGTACTGGACATCTGGCGCCAAGCCGTCGATGCCACGCATCACTTCCTGAGCGAAGACGATCGTCGCGCGATCGAATCCGAAGTCGTCGCGTTCCTGCCGGGCGCACCGCTCGATCTGGCCGTCGACGAAACCGATCGCCCGATCGGCTTCATGCTGCTCGACGGCAGCCACATGGAAGCGCTGTTCGTCGATCCCGCCCACCATCGCGCGGGGGTCGGGCGGCTGCTCGTCGAAGAGGCGATCAAGCGCCATCCCGACCTGTCGACCGACGTCAACGAACAGAACGAAGCGGCGGCACGATTCTATGAACGGCTCGGATTCGAGCGCTGCGGGCGATCGGAGCTGGATGGACAGGGGCGGCCTTATCCGCTGATTCACCTTCGTTATCGCGGGTGCGGTCGAGACTGAAAATCATCCCGACGGGCTGAGATTTTCATTATCGTCAATCGGCAGCTTGCCCACTCGCCGCTCGACGAACCCGCCGTTCGCGCGCCCGAAGATGCTACCCTCTCGGCCACACTCGACATCTTCTAATGAAGCACTCGAATTCAACATGCAAACCGTCGCGGTACTGGACTTCGAAACAACCGGGCTGTCGCCGAATCTGGGCGACCGTGCAACCGAAATTGCCGTCATCCTGCTGCGCGACGGGCAGGTCGTCGACCGTTTCCAGAGTTTGATGAATGCGGGCCGACGCATCCCGTCCGACGTCGTCGCGCTCACGGGCATCACGAACGACATGATCGCGGCGGCGCCCCCGGCTTCCGAAGTCATGAAGGAAGCGGCGGCGTTCGTCGGCCAGCATGCGGTCGTGGCCCACAACGCCGGTTTCGACAAACGCTTCTGGCAGTCGGAACTCGGGATGCTCGGCATGTCGGCCAACCATGCGTTTGCGTGCACGATGCTGGTGGCGCGACGGATCTACCCGGACGCGCGCAGTCACCGCCTGTCGAGCCTGGCCGAGATGCTGCGGCTGCCGCAATCGGGCCGTGCGCACCGCGCGATGGTCGATGCGGAGATGGCCGGCCATCTATGGTGCCGGTTGCAGCAGGATATTTCGCGGACTTATGGGCTGGATCGCATCGATCATGCGCTGATGTCGCGGGTTCAGGCGACGACCAAGGCGAAAGTGCCGATGTATCTGCGGTCGCTCGGGCGGGCGCATGTGTGACGTATCCGGTCCCGGAACGGAAAACGCCACGCTCGCCGATTTCATGCGTTAACGCAAAACGGCCTGGCAATCAATTGCCAGGCCGCTTCTTGCCCCTGCGTGAGCCGGGGCAGCAAGCCAACCGAAGGTCATCCGCTTGCGAACTATCGCGACATCAAGCGATGCGCCACGACACAAGCGGAATCGAACGCCGATTTAGCCGAAATGCTCACTCCCACTCGATCGTCGCCGGCGGCTTCCCCGAGATGTCGTACACGACCCGGTTGATCCCGCGCACTTCATTGATGATCCGGTTCGACGCACGGCCGAGCAGCGCATACGGCAGATGCGCCCAATGCGCGGTCATGAAGTCGGTCGTCTGCACGGCCCGCAACGACGTCACATAGTCATACGTCCGCCCATCGCCCATCACGCCGACCGACTTCACCGGCAGGAACACCGCGAACGCCTGGCTCGTCAGGTCGTACCAGCTCTTGCCGACGTCGGCGTCGCCGCACAGGCCGGCCGCCGCATCCTGCGCGGTCGCGACCGTGCCGCGCAGTTCCTCGATGAAGATCGCGTCCGCGCGGCGCAGCAGATCCGCGTACTCGCGCTTCACTTCGCCGAGAATCCGCACGCCGAGGCCCGGGCCCGGGAACGGATGGCGGTACACCATCTCCGGCGGCAGGCCGAGCGCGACGCCCAGCTCGCGCACTTCGTCCTTGAACAGGTCGCGCAGCGGTTCGAGCAGCTTCAGGCCGAGCGTTTCCGGCAGGCCGCCGACGTTGTGGTGGCTCTTGATCGTCGTCGCCTTCTTCGTCTTCGTGCCGCCCGATTCGACCACGTCCGGGTAGATCGTGCCCTGCGCGAGCCACTTCGCCTTCGACAGCTTCTTCGCTTCCGCCTGGAACACCTCGACGAACTCGCGGCCGATGATCTTGCGCTTCGCTTCCGGATCGGTCACGCCGGCCAGATGGCCGAGGAACTGGTCGGACGCGTCGACGTGCACGACCTTCGCATGCAGGCGGCCCTCGAACATGTCGAGCACCATCTCGCCTTCGTTCAGGCGCAGCAGGCCGTGGTCGACGAACACGCAGGTCAGCTGATCGCCGATCGCACGATGGATCAGCGCGGCCGCGACGCTCGAATCGACGCCGCCCGACAGGCCGAGAATCACTTCCTCGTCACCGACCTGCTCGCGAATCTTCGCGACGGCTTCCTCGATGTGGTTCTTCATGATCCAGTCGGGCTTCGCGCCGGCGATCTGCAGCACGAAGCGTTCGATGATCTGCCGGCCCTTCACCGTGTGCGTGACTTCCGGGTGGAACTGCACCGCGTAGTAGCCGCGCGCCTCGTCGGCCATGCCGGCGATCGGGCAGCTCGGCGTCGACGCCATCAGCGCGAAGCCCGGCGGCAACTCGGCCACCTTGTCGCCGTGGCTCATCCAGACCTTCAGCATCCCGTGGCCTTCGGCCGTCGTGAAATCCTCGATGCCGTCGAGCAGGCGCGTATGGCCGTGCGCACGCATTTCCGCGTAGCCGAATTCGCGATGATCGCTCCACTCGACCTTGCCCCCGAGCTGCACGGCCATCGTCTGCATCCCGTAGCAGATGCCGAGCACCGGCACGCCGAGATCCCACACGGCCTGCGGCGCACGCAGCTGGTGGTCTTCATACGTGCTCGCGTGGCTGCCCGACAGGATCACCGCCTTCGGCGCGAACTCGCGGACGAAGTCGTCGGACACGTCGTTCGGGTGAATTTCGCAGTAGACGTGCGCTTCGCGCACGCGGCGCGCGATCAGTTGGGTGACTTGCGAACCGAAGTCGAGAATCAGGATTTTGTCGTGCATGGCTGCGGACGGGATGAAGAGAATAAGAAAAGCAGCGCATCGAGCGCTGCGTCAAAAACATGGACAGCGGCGTCGGGCGGCAGGCGGCTCGCGCGACGCATCGCCGGTCAATCCTGCGACGGCGGGCGCGCGTCGAACGCGACGCTGCCTGACGCACGGTCGGATGCGGCCGACGGGGTAGCCGCGGCCGGCGCCGCAGGCGCCACCGGACGGCTGACGACCGGCTCGACTCGCGGCTGCGCCACGGAGGCCGGCGCCGGTTCGACCGGACGCTTCGCATCGCGGCCCTCGAGCGCCTGCGCCTTGTCGGCCCTTTCGCGCCGGCGCACGGCCGATGCGAGCCGCACGCCGCCGAGGCCGAGCACGATCAGCGCGACGCCGGCCACGGCCGACAGCACCCGGCCGGCGGCCGCGAGCGCCGGCCCGCTGCCGGTGCCGATCGACCACACGACCGTCAGCACGCCGGTCAGCCAGTACACGTGGCCGACCGGGCGCGCGACGGGCGCCGTGAGATCGCCGTTGAACGCCGCATGAAACGCGAGCCACGCGAGCCCGAGCAGCGCGATGCCGAACGCCTGGCCGAGCATCGCGGGCTGGATGTTCGCCAGTTGCAGCGCATTGAACAGCGCCTGCCAGGGCGTCAGCACGAACGGCGCGCCGAACGCCAGCAGCAGCACGGCATCGACGATCAGCACGGCTCGCAGCAGCGGTTTCATCGGCGATCAGTCCACGTGGTAGTTCGGTGCTTCCTTCGTGATCTGCACGTCGTGCACGTGCGACTCGCGCATGCCCGCCGCGGTGATCTGGACGAATTCCGCCTTCTCGTGCAGCTCGTCGATCGTGCGGCAGCCGCAGTAGCCCATGCTCGCGCGCACGCCGCCGACCAGCTGGAACAGGATCGCGTTGACCGAACCCTTGTACGCGACGCGGCCTTCGATGCCTTCCGGCACGAGCTTGTCGATGTTCGCCGAGTTGTCCTGGAAGTAGCGGTCAGCCGCGCCGTCCTTCATCGCACCGACCGAACCCATGCCGCGGTACGACTTGTACTGGCGGCCCTGGTACAGGAACACGTCGCCCGGCGCCTCTTCGGTGCCCGCGAACATGCTGCCCATCATCACCGCGTTCGCGCCGGCCGCGAGCGCCTTCGACACGTCGCCCGAGAAGCGCACGCCGCCGTCGGCGATGCACGGCACGCCGGTGCCCTTCAGCGCCTCCGCGACGTTCGCGATCGCGCTGATCTGCGGCACGCCGACGCCCGCGACGATGCGCGTCGTGCAGATCGAGCCCGGGCCGATACCGACCTTGACCGCGTCCGCGCCGTATTCGACGAGCGCCTTCGCGGCGGCGGCCGTCGCGATGTTGCCGCCGATCACCTCGACGTGCGGGAAGTTCTGCTTGACCCAGCGCACGCGCTCGAGCACGCCCTTGCTGTGGCCGTGCGCGGTATCGACGACGATCACGTCGACGCCGGCCTGCACCAGCAGCTCGACACGCTCTTCGTTGTCCGGGCCGACGCCGACCGCCGCGCCTGCGCGCAGCTTGCCGTGTTCGTCCTTGCACGCGTCCGGGTGCTCGGTCTGCTTCGTGATGTCCTTGACGGTCATCAGGCCGCGCAGCTCGAACGCGTCGTTGACGACCAGCACGCGCTCGAGGCGGTGGCTGTGCATCAGCGCCTTCGCTTCGGCGAGCGGCGTGCCTTCCTTGACCGTGACGAGGCGCTCGCGCGGCGTCATGATCGACTTGACCGGCTCGTCGAGGCGCGTTTCGAAACGCAGGTCGCGGTTCGTGACGATGCCGACGAGCTGCGGGCCTTCGACGACCGGGAAGCCCGAGATGCCATGCTGGCGCGACAGCGCGATCACGTCGCGCACCTTCATTTGCGGCGGCACCGTGATCGGGTCGCGGACGACGCCCGACTCGAAACGCTTGACCTTCGCGACTTCGCGGGCCTGCTCGGCCGGCGTGAGGTTCTTGTGGACGATACCGACGCCCCCCTGCTGCGCCATCGCGATCGCGAGGCGACCTTCGGTGACCGTGTCCATCGCGGCGGACACGAGCGGCATGTTCAGGGAGATGTTGCGGGTCAGCTTGGTCTTGAGGCTGGTGTCGCGCGGGAGAACGTCGGAGAAGGCGGGAACGAGGAGCACGTCATCGAAAGTGAGTGCTTTTTGGATCAGACGCATGGCAAATCCTATGGGCGCAAAAGCGAATTATACGCGAAGCGCCGTGATTTTTCACAACACGAACAACGGCTTAGCCGGTTTCGGCGGTTCGGGGGCCGAATCGTTCGGATCGCCGTTCGGTTCGTTTTCGATCGACTTTCGTTTCACCGCTGCGTCGAGCCATTCGCGCAGCCGGCGGCCGGACGGCACGTGCGCGTGTCGCGGCGAGGCGACACGGGCGCGACGGCGGCGGCCGCGCACGGCCCGGCGACCCGCACGCCGAAGCGGCTTGCCTGCCCGACCTCACGCCAGACCGGCCGCACGGGCGATCATCGCGATGCCGCCCGCCACCGTCCCGCAACCGACGATCCGCCACACGCGCCAGCCGGCAGGCGCAACGCGTTCGGCGGCGATCGCGACCGTCACGGCGGCCATCACGCGCAGGTCCATCATGCCGGCCGCCAGCGCGACCGCCATCAGATTCCCGCAACATGCCGCGCACCGGATCGCGGCGTGCACGCCGTACCGCCATGCCGTGACGGCCGCCGCCCGCGGCAAGTGCCCACCGTGCGCCGCCGCGTGCCGGCAGCACGCGAGCCGGCGCGCCTTCCACCGGGAGAATTGCAACGCGCCCGCGGCCAGCACGACGGCGCCGGCCGCGAACGGCATCGCCCGGGCGAGCGCCGGCAGGCGCGTGGCGGCCGTCGTCAGTGCGGCGCCGATCGGAAACACGAGCGCCCCGAGCGCCATCCAGACCGAGAAATATCCCACCTCCGCGACGACGACGCGCCAGGCCGGCTGCGCCGTCCGCGGACCGATGCGCTTCCAGTAACGCCAGAGCAGCGGCGCGAGCACGGGCAGCATCATCGTCACCGTCATCGCACCCCACATTCCGGCGAACGCCGCGAATGCGCGCCCGGCGCCCTGCCCGCACGGCCGCAGCCAGGCGGCCGAGGCCATCCAGCCGCCGGGCATCGGTTCGCCGCCCATCGCGGCCATCGACGCATGCTGCGCGAGCGTCGCCACCGCGGCGAGCGCGAACACGGCGGTGGCCGCCACGCCGAATGCCCGCGGATCGGGGGCCGCCTCGCCGGTTGCCGTTCGCGTCATCGCGCGCTCCCGCCCGTGGCCGGCCCGCTCAGCCACGCGCGTATTCGTCGTGACGGCGCCACCACGGGCCGGCCTCGTTGCGTCCGCGCGGCGCGCGATCGAGCCACTGGTACATCCCCCACAATCCGTCGAGGCCGCGCGCGTAGGTCGAATACGTGAGATAGACGGCGCCGTCCTCGCGCACGAACGCGCTCATTCCCGGCCGATCGAGCGCATACGTGACCGGATCGGTGCCGCACGTGGCCGCGAACTGCACGACGGGCGCCGGCGGCGGATCCATGTCCATCGCGTGTCCAGCCTTTGCATAGTTGTATTCGACGTCGCCCGCGCGCTGCTGCGCTTCGGTGAACGACACGTTGAAGTCGAAGTTGAAATCGCTGCCGACCGACGACGCCCACGGGAACGTCCACCCCATCCGCTGCCGGTACGCGAGCAGTTTCGCGAGCGGCGCGCGCGACACGGCCGCGAGCGTCACGTCGTGATGCGCCAGATGCACGGCAAAGCCGTCGAAGCCGTCGGCGAGCGCCGAGCACGACGGGCAGCCGGCCTTGTAGTCGGGGCCGAACATGAAGTGATAGACGAGCAGTTGCGAACGGCCGCCAAACAGGTCGTCGAGCGTCGCCTGCCCTGCTTCGGTGTCGAACCGGTAGGTCTTGTCGACCCGCACCCACGGCAGCGCCTGGCGCTGCCGCGCGAGCTCGTCGCTGTGCCGCGTCAGCGCCTTTTCCGCGTCGAGCAGCGCGCGGCGCGCGGTCAGCCATTCGTCGCGGGTTCCGGTGAGATGGGTCGTCATTGCGGGTTCCTCCTTCCGATGGGTATCCGGGCACGGCGTACGGGCCGTGTGCGTGGTGCTAGATTAGTGGCGGGCATCGGACCGAAGGGAGTGACAAGTGTGTCGGGATTCGAATGGATTCGCTGATCACGGCGGCCGCGCACGCGCTCGCGGCCGGTGACGCGCTCGGCGCGCTGAACCGCGTCGCGCTGCGCGACGATGCGCCGGCGCTCGCGCTGCGCGGGATCGCGCTGGCGCAGCTCGGCGATTTCGAACGGGCACGGTCGCTCGTGCGCGGCGCCGCACGCGCATTCGGCGCGAAGGAAGCGGTCGCACGGGCACGCTGCGTCGTCGCGGAAGCGGAAATCGCGCTCGCGTCGCGCGACCTGCACTGGCCGACGCGCGCGCTCGATGCGGCCTGCGCGACGCTCGACGCGCATGGCGACCGCGCGAACGCCGCGCACGCCCGCTATCTCGGCGTCCGCCGCTTGCTGCTGATCGGCCATCTCGACGAAGCCGAGCGGCTACTCGCGCATCTCGACCCCGCGCCGCTGCCGCCCGCGTCGCGCGCCGCCCATGAATTGATCGCGGCCGGCATCGCGATGCGCCGCATCCGCACGCACGCGGCCCGCGCGGCGCTCGGCCGCGCACGGACAGCCGCCCGCGCCGCCGGCATCGCCGCGCTGGCGGCCGAGGTCGACACCGCGGCGCGCGTGCTCGACGCACCGGCCGCGCGGCTCATCGCGCGCGGCACGTCGCGGCTCGTGCCGCTCGACGAAGTCGAGACGCTGTTCGAGTCGAATGCGCTCGTCGTCGACGCGTGCCGCCACACGGTGCGCGATGCGCGCACGACCGTGTCGCTCGCGCGACGCCCGGTGCTGTTCGTGCTCGCCCGTGCGCTCGGCGAAGCCTGGCCGGCCGACGTGTCGAGAAACGCGCTCGTCTACGCCGCGTTCCGCGCGAAACACGCCGACGAATCGCATCGCGCGCGGCTGCGTGTCGAGATCGGCCGGCTGCGCGCGGTGCTGCGCCCGCTCGCGAACGTCGTCGCGACACCGCGCGGCTTCGCGCTCGAACCGCTCGGCGTGCGCGAAACCGTCGTCCTCGCGCGGCCGGTCGACGATCGGCACGCGGCCGTGCTCGCGCTGCTCGCCGACGGCGAAGCGTGGTCGAGCTCCGCGCTGGCGCTCGCGCTCGGCGCCAGCCAGCGCACCGTGCAGCGCGCGCTCGATGCGCTCGCGCAAACCGGCAAGGTGCAGGCACTCGGCCGCGGACGCGCGCGCCGCTGGCTCACGCCGCCGCTGCCCGGATTCGCGACGACCTTGTTACTCCCGCTTGCGCTGCCGGGCGATTAGGATGGCCCCATCGAACGACGAGGTGACGAACATGAAGCGCTCCACCGCAGACATCCTTCACGAGTACGGCCCGTTTCCGGGCGTCGACGGCGTGCACGGCGTCACGTTCGACGGGCGGCACGTGTGGTACGCGTCCGGCGACAAGCTGAATGCGCTCGACCCCGAGCGCGGCACGATCGTCCGCTCGCTCGACGTCGCCGCGCACGCGGGCACGGCGTTCGACGGCCGCCACCTGTTCCAGATCGTCGAGGACCGCATCGAGAAGATCGACCCCGAATCGGGCCGCGTGCTCGCGACGATTCCGGCGCCCGGCGGCGGCGCCGATTCGGGGCTCGCGTGGGCGGAAGGCACGCTGTGGGTCGGCCAGTACCGCGAGCGCAAGATTCATCAGGTGGATCCGCAATCGGGCGCCGTGCTGCGCACGATCGAGTCGAACCGCTTCGTCACCGGCGTGACGTGGGTCGACGGCGAGCTGTGGCACGGCACGTGGGAAGCCGACCGCAGCGACCTGCGGCGCATCGATCCGCGCACGGGCGAAGTGCTCGAGCAGGTCGACATGCCGCCCGGCGTCGGCGTGTCGGGCCTCGAATCCGATGGCCGCGACCGCTTCTACTGCGGCGGCGGCAACAGCGGCAAGCTGCGTGCCGTGCGCCGCCCGACGCGCACGGATGCTGCCGGCGACGGCACGCGGCCAACCCCCGATTCGGCGGACGAATGATTCGCCGCCCGCCGAAGCCGCGTGACGGCCGCACCCGGCCGCGAGTGCAGGAATGAACAAGACGCCGCCGCGCCGGCATCGCTAAGATGCGCGCACCTCAGTCATTCGTTCGGAGCGGTCGATGCAGCGCGGCGTGGTGTACGGTGTCCTGGCAGGCGCCCTGTGGGGCATGGTGTTTCTGGTTCCGCGGCTGCTGACCGATTTCTCGCCGCTGCTGCTGAGCGCCGGCCGCTACACGATGTACGGCCTCGTGTCGCTCGCGGCCGCGCTGCCGGCCGCCCGCTCGCTGCTCGATCGGCTGACCCGCGCGGATCTCGTCGCACTGGTGAGGCTCGCCGTCATCGGCAACGTCGCGTACTACATGCTGCTGTCCGGCGCCGTGCACCTGATCGGCATCGCGCCCAGTTCGCTGATCGTCGGCGTGCTGCCGGTGACCGTCACGCTCGCGGGCCTCGGCGACCACGGCGCAATGCCGCTGCGGCGGCTCGCCGCCCCGCTCGCGCTTGTGATCGCGGGCATCGTGTGCATCAACGTCGATCTGTTTACGTCCGAAGCCGCGCACGCGACGACGCTCGCCCAGAAGCTTGCGGGTATCGCCTGCGCGGCGGGCGCGCTCGCGAGCTGGACCTGGTATGCGGTGGCAAACACACGCTACCTGCAGCGCCATCACCGCTTCGGCGGCAACGAATGGTCGGTGCTGTGGGGTGTCGTGACGGGCCTGATCGGCGGGCTCTGCTGGCTGGCGATCCTCGCGCTGCCCGCCGGGACGGTACAGGCGGCCGTCCCCGCCTCGCGCTGGCAATTGTTCTGGCTGCTGAACCTCGTGCTTGCGATCGGTGCGTCGTGGCTCGGTAACGGACTGTGGAATGCCGCGTCGAAGCGGCTGCCGCTCACGCTGTCGGGCCAGTTGATCGTGTTCGAAACCGTGTTCGCGATGCTGTATGCGTCCGTGTACGACCAGCGGATGCCGCGCGCACTCGAGATCGCCGCGCTCGTGCTGCTGCTCGCGGGCGTATACGGCTCGGTGCGACGGCACGGCGACACGCCGGGCGGCGCGCCCGCAAACGCAAACGCCGCGGCCCACTGAGCGCCGCGGCGCTTGATCAGATCAATCGGAACGAAAAGCGCATCAGCGCGCGTCCTTGTGCATCCACTTGCGGCCCTCGATCGAGCCGTCGCGGCGGGATTTGTCGACACGCCGCTGGCGTGCGAGCTTCGGATCGACGATCAGCGGACGATAGATCTCGACGCGGTCGTGATCGACGAGCGGCGCATCGAGCGGCGCGAGCTTGCCGTAGACGCCCGTCTTCGCGTGCGCGAGATCGATCTCCGGGTGCAGCGCGAGCACGCCGCTCGCGTCGATGGCCGAGCGCACGGTCGCCCCTTCGGGCAGCGACAGCGGAATCAGCGTCTGGCGGTCCGGCAATGCGTAGCAGACTTCGATCGACAGCATCGCGTCACCCCTTTCCGTACCGCTGGTCCGCGCGCTTCACAAACGAATCGACGAACGTGTTCGCGATGTGGCTGAACACCGGCCCGATGATCTTCTCGAGCAGGATGCTCGAAAATTCGTAGTGCAGCGCGAATTCGATCTTGCACGCGTCGGCGCGCAGCGGAATGAAGCGCCACGAACCCGTGAACTTCTTGAACGGCCCGTCCGCGAACTCCATGTCGATGCGGGTCGGGCGCTGCTGCGTGTTGCGCGTCGCGAAATGCTGCTTGATGCCCTTGAAGTTGATGTCGATGCGCGCTTCCATTCCGCTCTCGTCCTGACGGCGAATCTCGACACCGCCGCACCAGGGCAGGAAATTGGGGTAGTCGGCCACGTCGGTGACGAGGTCGAACATCTGTTCCGCCGAATGGCGAATCAATACGGTTTTCTGGACATCTGCCATAAATCGCGCGGCATCGCTGAAAGTGGAAACGCCAAGCCGGGCAATTGCCGCCCCGCTTTGCTAAAATCGTGATTTTAAACGAGTTGGCCCAATCCTTTCATGAGCATCATCGACAACAGGAAAGCGCACTTCGATTATCACATCGAGGAACGCTACGAAGCGGGGCTCGTGCTGGAGGGCTGGGAAGTCAAGGCGCTGCGCGCCGGACGCGGCCAGATCAAGGAAGGCTACGTCGTGGTGAAGAACGCCGAGATCTTTCTGATCGGGACCCATATCAGCCCGCTGCCCGAGGCTTCGACGCACATCAAGCCCGACCCGGTTCGCACGCGCAAGCTGCTGCTGCACCGCGAGGAAATCAAGAAACTGATCGGCAAGGTCGAGCAGCGCGGCTACACGCTCGTGCCGCTGAACTTCCACTACAAGGGCGGGCGCGTGAAGTGCGACATCGCACTCGCGAAAGGCAAGAAGCTGCACGACAAGCGCGAAACCGAGAAGAAGCGCGACTGGGAACGCGAGAAGGCACGCATCATGCGCGCCGGCACCTGACGCCCACCGCATTCATCGCACACGACACGGCCCGCTCGAAGCGGGCCGTGTTGCTTTGGACCTGGTGAATCGCACCGGCCGGTCGCGCGGCTGCGCGACGATTCGCCGCACGACGACGCGCACGCGGCAGCCGCGCGCGCGTCGATGTCGGCTCAGCCCTTCGCGCCCGACGCCGCGCCCGCGCTCTTGACGATCGTCAGCGCCGACGAGATCGCGGTGCCGAGATCCGACAGGTTCGACGGCACGATCAGCGTGTTGCCCTGCTTCGCGAGATTCGCGAACGCGCCGACATACTGCTCGGCGACCTTCAGGTTCACGGCATCCATCCCGCCTTGCGACTGGATCGCGCTCGCGATCTTCTGGATCGCCTGCGCGTTCGCCTCGGCCACCGCCAGAATCGCGGCGGCTTCGCCCTGCGCCTGGTTGATCGCGGCCTGCCGCTCGCCTTCGGACTTCTGGATCGCCGCTTCGCGCGCACCCGACGCGAGGTTGATCTGTTCCTGCTTGCGGCCTTCGGAGGCGGCGATCAGCGCACGCTTTTCGCGCTCGGCGGTGATCTGCGCCTGCATCGCATGCAGGATTTCCTTCGGCGGCGTCAGGTCCTTGATCTCGTAGCGCAGCACCTTCACGCCCCAGTTCGCCGCGGCCTGATCGAGCGCCGACACGATGTTGTGGTTGATGAAATCGCGTTCCTCGAACGTCTTGTCGAGTTCGAGCTTGCCGACCACCGAGCGCAGCGTGGTTTGCGCGAGCTGCGTGATCGCCAGCACGAAGTTGCTCGACCCGTACGACGCCTTCATCGGATCGGTCACCTGGAAGTACAGCACGCCGTCCACCTGCAACTGCGTGTTGTCGCGCGTGATACAGACCTGGCTGGGCACGTCGAGCGGAATTTCCTTCAGCACGTGCCGGTACGCGATGCGATCGACGAACGGCAGCACGATATTGAGACCGGGCGACAGCGTCGCGTGATAGCGCCCGAACCGCTCGAGCACCCATGCATGCTGCTGCGGCACGATCTTCACCGTCTTCGACACGATCACGATCGCGATGACGAGCAGGACAACCCAGATGATCAGCGAATCCATGAAATATTCCCTCCTTGTTGTATTGGCGGACGATCAGCCCGCGGGTTTCGCCACGACCACGAGACAATTGCCGCGCACGGCGCTCACCTGGTACACGTGCGCATCGTCGCGCTCGCCGTGCGCGAGCTCGACGTCCCAGTCGGCGCCGCGATACTGCACGCGCGCGCGGCCGTCACGCCACGCGTCGACCGTGACGGTCGAGCCGATATCGAGATTGACGTCGGGATTCGCCGACGTGTCGCGCTTCTGCTTGCGGCCGAGCCCCGACCGGCGCAGCACGATCATCGCGACGATCGCCACCGCGGCCGCCGCGCCGAACTGCACGTGCGGCGCGAAACCGGCCAGTTGCAGCAAGCCGCCCGCGAGAAAGCCGAGTGCGATCATCAACAGATAGAACGTGCCCGTCAGCAACTCGGCGACGACCAGCACGCCCACCGCGACCCACCAGAACAGATGCCCCGACATCATTGTGGTCTCCCGAAAAACGCCCCCGATGCTCACTATATTCGCTGCGCTCGCAACTGGGCGAAGCGGCCGGCGCGTACCGACGAAAAAAAACACCCCGGTGCTTACCGGGGTGTTTATAGCATGAACCTTGCATTTTGCCTTCAACGAAAGCGCGGTGGACCGCCCTTTCGCCGACGTTGCATGACGGATCGTTACTTCCGGTTGGCGAGCGCCTGCCACGTATCGATGATCGTGTCCGGGTTCAGCGAGATCGACGCGATGCCTTCGTCGGTCAGCCATTGCGCGAAATCCGGGTGATCGGACGGGCCCTGGCCGCAGATACCGACGTACTTGCCCATCTTGCGGCAGGTATCGATCGCACGCTTCAGCAGGAACTTGACGGCCGGGTCGCGTTCGTCGAAGTCGACTGCGAGCAGTTCCATGCCCGAATCGCGGTCGAGGCCGAGCGTGAGCTGCGTCAGATCGTTCGAGCCGATCGAGAAACCGTCGAAGTGTTCGAGGAACTCTTCGGCGAGGATCGCGTTGGTCGGAACTTCGCACATCATCACGAGGCGCAGGCCGTTTTCGCCGCGCTTCAGGCCGAACTTCTCGAGCAGGCCGACGACGCGCTCCGCCTGCTTCACGGTCCGCACGAACGGCACCATGATCTCGACGTTGGTCAGGCCCATCTCGTCACGCACGCGCTTCAGTGCACGGCATTCCATCTCGAACGCCTGCGCGAAGTCGTCGGCGATGTAGCGCGACGCGCCGCGGAAGCCCAGCATCGGGTTTTCCTCGTCCGGCTCGTAGCGCGAACCGCCGATCAGCTTCTTGTACTCGTTCGACTTGAAGTCGGACAGACGCACGATCACGGGCTTCGGATAGAACGCCGCCGCGATCGTCGCGACGCCTTCCGTCAGCTTGTCGACGTAGAACTGACGCGGCGACGCGTGGCCGCGCGCGACGCTCTCGACCGCCTTCTTCAGGTCCTGGTCGATGTTCGGGTACTCGAGAATCGCCTTCGGGTGCACGCCGATGTTGTTGTTGATGATGAACTCGAGACGCGCGAGGCCAACACCACCGTTCGGCAGTTGCGAGAAGTCGAACGCGAGCTGCGGATTGCCGACGTTCATCATGATCTTGACCGGGATTTCCGGCAGTTCGCCGCGCTGCACTTCCGTGACTTCCGTCTCGAGCAGACCGTCGTAGATCTTGCCTTCGTCGCCTTCCGCGCACGACACGGTGACGAGCGCGCCGTCCTTCAGAATGTCGGTCGCATCGCCGCAGCCGACGACCGCCGGCACGCCGAGCTCACGCGCGATGATCGCCGCGTGGCAGGTGCGGCCGCCGCGGTTCGTGACGATCGCCGCCGCGCGCTTCATCACCGGCTCCCAGTTCGGGTCGGTCATGTCGGCCACCAGCACGTCGCCCGGCTGCACGCGTTCCATTTCCGACGGATCCTGGATCACGCGCACGGGACCCGCACCGATCTTCTGGCCGATCGCACGGCCCGTCGCGAGCACCTGCGACTGACCCTTCAGCTTGAAGCGCTGCTCGGCCTTGCCGGATGCCTGGCTCTTCACCGTTTCCGGGCGTGCCTGCAGGATGAAGATCTTGCCGTCGCGGCCGTCCTTGCCCCACTCGATGTCCATCGGACGCTGGTAGTGCTTCTCGATGATGACCGCGTACTTCGCGAGCTCGATCACGTCTTCGTCGGTGATCGAGTAGCGGTTGCGCTGCTCGTGCGGCACGTCGACCGTCTTCACGCGGCCCGGCTCGCCCGGCTGCGTGAATTCCATCTTGATCAGCTTCGAGCCGATCGAGCGGCGGATGATCGGATACTTGTCCTGCGCGAGCGTCGTCTTGAACACGTAGAACTCGTCCGGGTTCACCGCGCCCTGCACGACGGTTTCGCCCAGGCCGTAGCTCGACGTGATGAACACGGCGTCCTTGAAGCCCGATTCGGTATCGATCGTGAACATCACGCCGGCGGCGCCGACGTCCGAGCGGACCATGCGCTGCACGCCGGCCGACAGCGCGACTTCGGCGTGCGTGAAGCCCTTGTGCACGCGGTACGAGATCGCGCGGTCGTTATACAGCGACGCGAACACGTGCTTCATGCGGTCGAGCACGTCGTCGATGCCGACGACGTTCAGATACGACTCCTGCTGGCCCGCGAACGATGCGTCGGGCAGGTCTTCCGCGGTCGCCGACGAGCGCACGGCGAACGACAGCTCGCTCGGCGAGCCGTTCTTCAGCACTTCGAACTGCGCGCGGATTTCCTGCTCGAGGCGCGGCTGCAGCGGCGCGTCGACGATCCACTTGCGGATTTCGGCACCGGCTTCGGCGAGCGCCTTCACGTCGTCGATGTCGAGCGACTCGAGACGCTTGGCGATGCGATCGGTGAGGTCGTTGTGCTTGAGGAAATCGCGGAATGCGAGCGCGGTCGTGGCGAAACCGGTGGGTACGCGAACGCCTGCTTCGGAAAGCTGGCTGATCATCTCGCCGAGCGACGCATTCTTGCCGCCCACGATTTCCACATCGGTCATCCGCAACTGCTCGAACGGAATTACATACGCCTGGTCCTTTGCGACGTTTGCTGCGTTAGTCATACAAGCCCCTAAGTGTGAAAAAAATGCTCGATCGCGCAAGTGGGCTCGAACGCGGGCGCTTGCAAAAAGGCGCGGCGCGTCTTGCGCAACCTGTTAGATAAGCACTCGCAGCGGCGAAAATGTTCAGACCCGATTTGCAAAAATCCCGGCAGAAGGGCGATATTTGCAGACAAATCGCCAGACTTGCCGGGAATTCTGGAATCGTGCGGCCCAGCTACGGGCCGCCGTTCGCGCCCCGCCCCGCAATTGCTTATCCAACAGGTTGCCGCTATTCTACCGTGCCGGCTGCCGGATGTGGCGCGACCTTGTCACTGCGTGTGGAGGCGAACCTCCAGCGGTCCGCGCAACCGCCCTTCACGCTCGACGTCCAGATTCATGCTGCCTACCGTATTCATCGTCTCCGACGGCACCGGGATCACTGCCGAAACCTTCGCGCACTCGATCCTCTCCCAGTTCGACCAGAAATTCCGCCTCGTGCGCGTGCCGTTCGTCGACTCGCTCGACAAGGCCTACGCGACCGTCGAGAAGATCAACGAGGCCGCCGTGCACGACGGCCGTCGCGCGATCGTGTTCACGACGCTCGTGGACAGCGAGTCGAACGACATCGTCAAACGCTCGAACGCGCTCGTGCTCGACATGTTCCAGCGCTTCGTCGAACCGCTCGAGCAGGAACTGGAGCTCAAGTCGAGCCACGCGATGGGCCGCGGCCACCAGAACGCGGACACCGAGGAATACAAGACGCGGATCGAGGCGATCAACTTCTCGCTCGCGCACGACGACGGCCAGTCGAACCGCAACCTGTCGGAGGCCGACGTGATCCTGGTCGGCGTGTCGCGCAGCGGCAAGACGCCGACGAGCCTGTACCTCGCGATGCAGTACGGCGTGAAGGCCGCCAACTATCCGCTGATTCCGGAGGATTTCGAACGCGGCAAGCTGCCGTCGGCGCTAGCGCCGTACAGCGAGAAGCTGTTTGGGCTGTCGATCGACCCGCAGCGCCTGTCGGAGATCCGCAACGAACGCCGACCCGGCAGCAAGTACGCGGCGCCCGAGAACTGCCGCTACGAGATCAACGAGGCCGAGGCGATGATGCGCCGCGAAGGGATCAAGTGGCTGTCGTCGACGCACAAGTCGATCGAGGAAATCGCGACGACGATCCTGCAGGAAATCCGCCTCGACCGGCAGTCGTACTGAGCGCGGATGCGCGGGCGGCTGTCCAGCCGCCGCCGAAAGCAACAAGGCCGCGTCGAACGCGGCCTTGTTTCGTTTTACGGTAATCAATTGCGCGCGTGCGGCGTCACGCGGGCCGCTGCTGCCGCACCTGCTCGAACAGGCACACCGCGGCGGCGGCCGCGACGTTCAGCGACTCCATCCCGCCCGGCTGCGGAATCGTCACGCGATGCGTGGCCGCGTCGCGCCAGAATGCCGACACGCCGGCGCCTTCATTGCCGAACACCCATGCGACGGGCCCCGACAGATCGCAGTCGTAGACCGCCCGCGCGCCGTGCGAATCGGTCAGCGCGACCGGTACGTCGAGGCGTTCGGCAAGCGCCGCGGCTTCGACGTCCTCATGGATCGACAACAGGAAATGCGCGCCCATGCCCGAGCGCAGCACCTTCGACGACCACGCATAGGCCGTCCCCGGCGCGCAGAACACGTGACGCACGCCGGCCGCCGCCGCGCTGCGCAGGATCGAGCCGACGTTGCCGGCATCCTGCACGCCGTCGAGCACGACCGACGTATGCGTCACGCGCGCGGGCAGCGGGTGCGCCGGCCGGTCGACCAGCAGCAGGAAGCCGACGCCGTTGACGACGTTCGACAACTGCCCGAGCAGCGCGTCCGGCAGCGAGACGACCCGCTGCGCGTCGATGCGCGCGACGATCGCCTGCGCCTCCGCGTGGCCGAGCGCACCTTCGGTCGTGACGCACAGCTCCGGCGTCGCGCCCGTATCGAGGTACGCGCTCGCGAGATGGAAACCTTCGAGCAGCGCCTGGCCGCTGCGGCGCTGCTGGGGCGTCGAACCCGCGAGCGCCTTCAGGCGCTTGTACAGCGGGTTGTCGCGGGAAGTGATGCTTTTCATCGAATCAGATCGAGCGCCGCACGAACCGGCGCGAACGAGCGCCGGTGCGCTTCGCACGGGCCGTGCTCGCGCAGTGCGGCAAGATGTTTCGCGGTGCCGTAGCCCGCGTGCACGTTGAAGCCGTACACCGGGAAGCGTTCGTGCAGGTCGACCAGCATGCGGTCGCGCGTGACCTTCGCGAGGATCGACGCGGCCGAGATGCTCGGCACGAGCGCGTCGCCGCTGACGATCGCCTCGGCGCGCACGCTCAGCGTCGGGCAGCGGTTGCCGTCGATCTGCGCAAGCGTCGGCAGCACCGACAGGCCCTCGACGGCCCGCTTCATCGCGAGCATCGTCGCGTGCAGGATGTTCAGCGTATCGATCTCGTCGACACTCGCCGACGCGACGCAATACGCGTGCGAACGCGCGACGATCAGCTCGTACAGCATGTCGCGCTTCTTCGCGGACAACGCTTTCGAATCGTCGAGCCCGTCGATCGGCCGAGCCGGATCGAGGATCACCGCGGCGGCCACCACCGGCCCCGCGAGCGGGCCGCGTCCGGCTTCGTCGACGCCGCAGACGATCTCGTCCGGGCGGCTGAAATCGAAACCGCCCTGCACGTCGGCCGACGCGCGGCGGCGTGGCGCACGGACTGCGGTCATGCGCGCCCCTTGCGTTGTTCGAGCACGCGCACGACGGCCTCGGCCGCCTTCGCGGCCGTGTTCTGCCGCAGCGAAAGATGCATTTCAGTGAACACTTCGGTCAGCGTGCGGCGGTTCGCGTCGTCGCGCAGTTGCGTGAGCGTCGCATCGGCGAGCGCCTCGGGCGTCGCGAAATGCTGCAGCAGCTCCGGCACGACGAAGCGCCCCGCCAGGATGTTCGGCAGGCCGACATACGGCAGGTAGCCCTGCCGGCGCATGATCTGCCCGGTCAGCCAGGGCACCTTGTACGAGATCACCATCGGCTTTTTCAGCAGCGCGGCTTCCAGCGTGACGGTGCCGCTCTTCACGAGGATCGCGTCGGCGGCCGTCATCGCGACCTGCGAACGGCCGTCGGTGATCGTCAACGCGAGCTGCGGATGCGCGTCGACGAGCGGCTGCAGCAGTTCGCGCAGCGCGGGCGTCGCGGCCGGCATCACGAATCGCACGCCGGGCTCGCGCTGCTGCATCAGCGCCATCGCCGCGAAGAATGTCGGGCCGATCAGCGCGATCTCCGAGCGCCGGCTGCCCGGCAGCACCGCGATCACGGGGCCGTCGGCCGGCAGGCCGAGCGCAATGCGCGCGCCGTGCGTATCGGGTTCGAGCGGGATTTCGTCGGCGAGCGGATGACCGACGTAGGTCGATGCGACGCCGGCCTTGTCGAGGATCGCCGGTTCGAACGGGAACAGGCACAGCATGTGGTCGACGGATTTCGCGATCTTCTTGATCCGGCCGCCGCGCCACGCCCAGATCGACGGGCACACGAAGTGGATCGACGGGATGCCTGCGTCGCGCGCGGCCTGTTCGACGTTGAAGTTGAAATCAGGCGCGTCGACGCCGATGAACGCGTCCGGCCGCTCGGCGAGCAGTTGGCGCTTCAGTTCGCCGCGAATCCGCAGGATCTCGGGAATCTGGCCCAGCGCCTCGACATAGCCGCGCACGGTCAGCTTGTCCATCTGCCAGTGCGAGTCGAAGCCCTGCGCGATCATGCGCGGCCCGCCGATCCCGTAATACTGGGCCGATTCGGGCAGCCGCTCGCGCAGGCCGCCGAGCAGCGAGGCCGCGAGCAGGTCGCCCGACGGTTCGCCGGCCACCATCGCGAGCCGGAGCTGGTTGGTCGGAAGCGGCATCGCTTAGCGGATGATGCCGCGTTGCGACGCGTCGATGAACTCGACGAGCGCCTTCACCGGTGCATCGCCGTCGCCGCCCGCTTCCGCGAGCTCGCGCAGTTGCACCTTCGCTTCCTCGAGCGACAGGCTGTTCTTGTACAGCACGCGGTACGCGCTGCGCAGCGCCGAGATCGCGTCGGCCGAGAAGCCGCGCCGGCGCAGCCCTTCGACGTTGATCCCGTGCGGCTCGGCCTTGTTGCCCGCCGCGATCACGAACGGCGGGATGTCCTGCACGAGCGCCGACGCGCCGCCCAGCATCGAATGCGCGCCGATGCGCACGAACTGGTGCACGCCCGACATGCCGCCGATGATCGCAAAGTCGCCGATCTCGACGTGGCCGGCCATCTGCGCGTTGCTCGACAGGATCACGTTGTTGCCGACGCGGCAGTCGTGGCCGATGTGCACGTAGGCCATGATCCAGTTGTCGTCGCCGAGCGTCGTCACGCCGACGTCCTGCACGGTGCCCGTGTGGATCGTCGTGAATTCGCGGATCGTGTTGCGGTTGCCGATCACGAGCTTCGTCGGCTCGTCCTTGTACTTCATGTCCTGCGGACGCCCGCCGACCGACGCGTAATGGCCGATGCGGTTGTCCTCGCCGAGCGTCGTATGGCCTTCGATCACGCTGTGCGAGCCGATCGTCGTGCGCGCGCCGATCGTGACGTGCGGGCCGACGATCGCGTACGGGCCGATCTCGACCGATTCGTCGATCTGCGCGCCCGGCTCGACGATCGCGGTAGGATGAATCCTGGTCATGCGCCGTTGCCTCTCGATATCATGTGTCGCGTTGCTCGCGTTATGTTGCCCATGCGTGCCGCGTCGCTCAGGGCGCCGCGTCGGCCGTCTTGACCGTGCACATCAGCTCGGCTTCCGCCGCGACCTTGCCGTCCACCTCCGCCACCGCCTTGAACTTCCAGATGCCGCGGATGTAGCGCTCGAACGTCACGTTCAGGATCAGCTGGTCGCCCGGTTCGACCACGCGCTTGAAGCGCGCGCCGTCGATCCCGACGAAGTAATACAGCGTGTTCTCCGGATCCTTCGGCTGCTCTTCCGCGAACGTCAGCAGCGCCGCGGCCTGTGCGAGCGCCTCGAGGATCAGCACGCCCGGCATCACCGGCCGCTTCGGGAAATGCCCTTGGAAGAACGGCTCGTTGATCGACACGTTCTTCAGCGCTTTGATCCCTTTGTGCGGTTCGAGTTCGAGCACGCGGTCGACGAGCAGAATCGGGTAGCGATGCGGCAGCAGCGTGAGGATCTTGTGGATGTCGAGATTGATTTTTTCAGTGCTCATGATGGTTCGTCTCACGCAGAGGCTGCGCGGTGGTGATGCAAAGGCTGAAGCGGGCCGCCGCGCGGCCCAGTCTGGCAAACCGGGCCGGTTGCGCTGGCCGTGCCCGGTTCGTGGTCTCGCATGATGGGCTCAGGCGTGGGTGCCGCCCTGGGCGGCGAGCGCGGCTTCGAGCGCCTTGATGCGCTCGCGCAGCTTGTCGAGGTTGCGCACGAGCGCGGCGCTCTTGTTCCACTCGCCGTGGTCGACGGCCGGGAACGCGCTGGTATAGATGCCGGCCTTCGGCAGCGACTTCGATACGCCCGACTTCGCGGTGATGATGACATAGTCGCCGAGCGTCACGTGGCCGGCGATCCCGGCCGCGCCGCCGATCATGCAATGGCGGCCGATCGTCGTGCTGCCCGCGATGCCGGCGCTGCCGGCGATCACCGTGTACGCGCCGATCCGGCAGTTGTGGCCGATCTGGACCTGGTTGTCGATCTTCACGCATTCCTCGATGACGGTATCCGCCATCGCACCGCGGTCGATCGTCGTGTTCGCGCCGATTTCGACGTCCGGGCCGATCGTCACGCCGCCGACCTGCGGAATCTTGACCCAGCTGCCGGTACGCGCGTCGCCGTCGCCGACGAAATCCGGCGCGAAGCCGAAGCCGTCGGAGCCGATCACGGCACCCGCATGGACGATCGCGCGCGGGCCGATCTTGCAGCCGTGGTACACCGATGCGTTCGGATAGAAGTGCGAGCCGGCGCCGATCGTCGTGCCGCGGCCGACGAATACGTTCGCGTCGAGCTGCACGCCGTCTTCGATCACCGCGCCGGCCTCGACCGTCACGTGCGGGCCGATCACCGCGGTCGCGGCGACCTTCGCGGCCGGATCGATCGTCGCGCTCGGATGCACGCCGGCCGCGCGCGGCGGCGTGGCGAGATCGATGAACATCTGCGCGACGCGCGCGAAGTACGCGTACGGATTCGGCGTCACGATGAAGTTGCGACCCTTCGCGGCCGCGCCCAGCTTTTCCAGATCCTTCGGCGCGATCAGCACCGCGCCGGCGCGGGTCGTCTCGACCTGCGACAGGTACTTCGGGTTCGCGAGGAACGCGAGCTGCTGAGGGCCTGCCTGGTCGAGCGGCGCGAGGCCGCCGACCGTGCACTGTGCATCGCCGGCGATCTCGCCGCCGAACCGCTTTACGAGTGCCTCAAGCGTCAATGCCATTCGTCGTCTGCTCCGTTCAGTTCGTCGAGCCGGACGCGAGCGCCTTGAGCACCTTGTCGGTGATGTCGATGCGCGGGCTGACGTACACGGCTTCCTGCACGATCAGGTCGTAATTCTGCTGCTCGGCGATCTGCTTGATGACCTTGTTCGCCCTTTCCAGCACGGCCGCCAGCTCTTCGTTGCGCCGCTGGTTCAGGTCTTCGCGGAACTCGCGCTGCTTGCGCTGGAAGTCGGTGTCGAGCTGCGCGAGATCGCGCTGCTTCTGCGCGCGATCGGCCGCCGACAGCGACGTGCCGTTCTTGTCGAGCGAATCGGACATCGACTTCAGACGGGCCGCCAGGTCCTGCAGATCCTTGTCACGCTTCGCGAACTCGGCTTCGAGCTTCGTCTGCGCCGCCTTCGCGGGCGCCGACTCGCGCAGGATCCGATCCGAATTGACCGCCGCGATGCGGGCGACGTCCTGTGCGTGCACCGTTGCCGCGCCCAGGGCCAGCGCAACGGTCAGCGCGCACATCACTCGTTTCGAAAACTTACCGGTTAGCAAAATTACCCTCTCGTTGCTGTTGTCATGCGTTCGGTCAGAACGCCGTCCCGATCTGGAACTGGAATTTCTGGTACTGGTCGCCTTCGTGCTTCTGCAGCGGGAAGCCGAGGCTCAGCTTCAGCGGGCCGATCGGCGAGATCCACGCGAGACCCACACCGTAGCCGTAGCGCAGGCCGTTGGCGCCCGTACTGGTGCCGCCCGGCGCATTGCCCCACACGTTACCGCCGTCGAGGAACGTGAACACGCGCAGCGTACGGTCGTAACCCGTGCCCGGCAGCGGGAACGTCAGCTCGATGTTGCCGACCAGCATCTTCGAACCGCCGATCGGGTCGTTCGTCTTCGTGTCGCGCGGGCCCAGCGAGCTCGGCTCGTAGCCCCGCACGGAGCCGATACCGCCCGCGTAGTAGTTCTTGAAGATCGGGTACGGGTTGCCGATACCGTTACCGTAGCCGCCTTGCAGGTTCAGGCCCAGGATGAAGCCGCGCGAGAACGAATAGTAGTACTGCGCCTGCAGGTCGGCCTTGTAGTACTGGATCTTGCCGACCGGCACGCCGTACTCCATGTTCGCCTGCGTGAAGTAGCCGCGGCTCGGAATCAGCGCGCTGTCACGCGCGTCGCGCGACCATGCCACCGTCAGCGGCACCGTGTTCGACACGCGGCCGAACTCGTTCACGTAATCCTGGTAGCTCTGCGGCGTGTTCGAATCGACGTCGAGGCGGTTCTGTTCGAAGCCCGCGCCGAAGTAGACGGTGTCGACTTCCGAGAACGGAATGCCGAACTTCAGGTTGCCGCCCGCGCTGATGATCCGGAAGCTCGAGCTCGTCGAATAGTAGAGCGGCTGGTACGTGCGGTAGTACACGTCGGTGATCCGCTTGATGCCGTCGACCGTGAAGTACGGATCGACCTGCGTGACGGTCAGCGTGCGGTAGCTCTTCGCGGTGTTGACGTTCACCGACAGGCTCGTGCCCGAGCCGAACACGTTGTCCTGCGACACGCCGGCCGACAGCACGACCTTGTCCGTCGACGAGAAGCCGGCGCCCAGCGTGATCGCGCCGGTCGGTTTTTCGTCGACCTTCACGTTCACGTCGACCTGGTCGTTCGTGCCTTCGACCGGCACCGTCGTCACGTCGACGTTGGTGAAGTAGCCGAGGCGGTTCACGCGGTCCTTCGACAGCGCGAGGCGGTTCGAGTCGAACCACGAGCTTTCGAGCTGGCGCATTTCGCGGCGCACCACTTCGTCGCGCGTACGCGTGTTGCCGACCACGTTGATGCGGCGCACGTACACGCGGCGGCTCGGATCGACGACGAGGTTCAGGTTCACCTTGTGGTTCGCCTGGTCGATGTCCGGCTGCGCGTTGACGGTCGCGAATGCGTAGCCGTATTCGCCGAGCTTGTCGACGATCGACTTGGTGGTCTGCTGCAGCTTTTCGGCCGAGAAGCGGTCGCCCGGCTTGATCTTGATCAGCTTGTTGAGTTCGGCCTCGCGATCGAGCAGGTTGCCCGACAGCTTGATGCCCGACACCGTGTACGGCTCGCCTTCGTGCAGCGTGACCGTCAGGTACATGTCCTTCTTGTCCGGCGAGATCGATACCTGGGTCGACTCGATGTTGAACTCGAGGTAACCGCGGTTCAGGTAGTACGAGCGCACGGCCTCGAGGTCGCCCGTGAGCTTTTCCTTCGAGTACAGGTCGTTCTTCGTGTACCAGGAGAACCAGTTCGGCGTCGACAGCTGCATCTCGTCGCGCAGCGTGCTCGTGCTGAACGCCTTGTTGCCGATGAAGTTGATCTGGCGGATCTTCGCGCTCGGGCCTTCGGCCACCGCGAACAGGATCGACACGCGGTTCGCGTCGACCGGCGTGATCGTCGTCTTGACTTCGGCCGCATAGAAGCCGCGCGTCAGGTACTGGCGCTTGAGCTCCTGCTCCGCCTTGTCGACGAGCGCCTTGTCGTAGTAGCGGCCGTCGGCGAGGCCGACCGCACGCAGCGCCTTCGTCAGGTTGTCCTTGTCGAATTCCTTCGTGCCGGTGAAGTCGATCGACGCGATGGCCGGCCGCTCCTGCACCTGCACGATCACGACGTTGCCCTGCGTGGCGACGCGCACGTCGTTGAAAAAGCCCGTCGCGTACAACGCGCGGATTGCTTCGGATGCCTTGTCGTCCGTGAAGGTATCGCCCTGCTTGATCGGCAGATAGGCGAACACCGAACCCGCTTCGACGCGCTGCAGCCCCTCGATCTTGATGTCTTGCACCACGAACGGTGCCGCTGCATGCGCCGCGAGGCCGTGCGCGGCGAGCGCGGCCGCTGCAACTGTCTTAGATACAAAGCGATGAGGTTTGAACAACATGCATCCCCAATATTTAGCTGCATCAAATCGGGCGGCTGGCCAGCGGCCGCCGCCTGACGCTTCAGAAATGGATTAACCGAGCCAGATCGTTGAACAGCGCGATCGCCGACAACGCGACGATGCAGATCAACCCGGCTCTTTGCAGAATCAGCTGCCAGCGCTCCGAGACGGCTTTCCCGGTCGCGGCTTCAACCGCATAATATAACAGATGCCCCCCGTCCAAAACGGGAATCGGCAACAAGTTCAGGACGCCAAGGCTAATGCTGACAAGGGCGAGGAACGACAGGAACGCCGACGGACCGAGCCGTGCGCTCTTGCCTGCGTAGTCGGCGATCGTCACCGGGCCCGACAGGTTCTTCAGCGACGCGTTGCCCGTGATCATCCGCCCGAACATCTTCAGCGAATACACGGAAATGTCCCACGTGCGGTGCGCGCCGAGCCGCAGGCTCTCGATCGGCCCGTAGCGCACGTCCACCGACGGTGCGTGCATCGACAGCGCCGCGCCGATGCGGCCGACCTGCTGCCCCGATTCGTCGTCGCGCTGCATCTGCGGCACGATCGACACCGTCCGCGCGGCGCCGTTGCGTTCGATCTGCAGCGCGAGCGGCTGGCCCGCATGGTGCTTCACCGTATCGATGAAACGCGACGCGCCGCCGATCGGCTTGCCGTCGAGCGCGACCAGCTTGTCGCCGGCCTTCAGGCCCGCCTGCTCCGCCGCACTGCCCGGCTGCACCGACGCGACCGACAACGTGCCGCCGCCGGCCTCGAAGCCGAGACGGGCCATGAAGTCGTCGTCGAGCTGGCTGTCGGGCACGTTGCGCAGGTCGACGCGGAAATCGAACGTCGCATTGCCGTCCCGCGCGCCGAGCACGACCTCGCGATGGTCGAGCGCGGCCGACAGCAGCTTCCAGCGCAGGTCCGACCACGATCGCACCGGCTCCGACTCGCCGCCCTGCGCGTCGCCCACGCGCACGTCGCGGATCGACACGACCGTCTCGCCGCCGTCGAAGCCCGCGCGAGCCGCCACCGTGCCGGCGGCCGGCGGCGCGACGATCGCGGTCGGCTCGGTCACGCCGGTGGCGAATATGGCGGAGAACAGCACGATTGCCAGCAGGAAGTTCGCAATCGGTCCGGCCGCGACGATCGCGATGCGCTTGTAGACCGACTGGCGGTTGAATGCCTGCCCGAGTTCCTCGGGCGGAATGCCGCCCGGGCCCGGATCGCGCTCGTCGAGCATCTTCACGTAGCCGCCGAGCGGCAGCGCGGACAGCGTCCACTCGGTGCCCGTCCTGCGGCTGACCCAGCGCGCGACGGGCTGGCCGAAGCCGATCGAGAAACGCAGCACCTTCACGCCGCACCAGCGCGCGACGCGATAGTGTCCATACTCATGCACGACGACCAGCACCCCGATCGCCACCGCAAACGCGACCAGTTCGACCAGTACGTTCATGAGCACTCCATTCAGACCGCACGCTCCACGCGTGGCGCAGGCGCTTTCGCAATGATCGCGGCGGCGAGGCGGCGAGCCTCGGCATCCGCCGCGAGGACGTCGTCGAGCCCGTCGGGCGCGCGGTTCGGCAGCGTGTTGAGCACGGCGTCGACCGTCGCCGCGATCGCCATGAAGCCGATCCGGCGCTCGAGAAATGCTTCGACCGCCACTTCGTTCGCCGCGTTCAATGCGGCGCTCGCGATACCGCCTTCCTCGAGCGCCTTCAGCGCGAGCGCGAGGCACGGGAAGCGCGCGTAATCGGGCTTCTCGAACGACAACTGGGCGATCTGCGCGAGGTCGAGCTGATCGACGCCCGCGTCGACGCGCTCGGGAAACGCGAGCGCGTGCGCGATCGGCGTACGCATGTCGGGGTTGCCGAGCTGCGCGAGCACCGAGCCGTCGCGATACGACACGAGCGAATGGATCACGCTCTGCGGATGGATCAGCACGTCGATCCGGTCGCCCGGCAGCCCGAAGATCCAGTGCGCCTCGATCACCTCGAGGCCCTTGTTCATCATCGTCGCGGAATCGACCGAGATCTTGCGGCCCATCACCCAGTTCGGGTGCTTGCACGCCTCGTCCGGCGTCACGTCGACGAGCGTGGCCGGCTCGCGCGTGCGGAACGGGCCGCCCGACGCGGTCAGGATGATCTTCGAGATCCCGCCGTGCTCGGCCGCGTCGCGCGGCATGCACTGGAAGATCGCGTTGTGTTCGCTGTCGACCGGCAGCAGGATCGCGCCATGGTCGCGCACGGCGTCCATGAAGATCGCGCCCGACATCACGAGCGCTTCCTTGTTCGCGAGCAGGATCCGCTTGCCGGCGCGCGCGGCCGCCAGGCTCGGCGCAAGGCCGGCCGCGCCGACGATCGCGGCGACCACCGTGTCGCAGCCGTCGCTCTTCGACACGTCGACGAGCGCCTGCGGCCCGTGCAGCACGACCGTCCTGCTGCCCGCCGCGCGCAGTTTCGCGTCGACGTGCGCGGCCGTCGCGGCATCGCCGACCACCGCCACTTCAGGCGCGAAGCGCAGACACTGCTCGACGAGCTTGTCGCCGTTGCGGTGCGCGGTCAGCGCGTAGACCGAGAAGCGCTCGGGATGGCGCGCGACCACGTCGAGCGTGCTGTCTCCGATCGAGCCCGTGGAACCGAGCAATGTCAGGCGTTTTTGCATAACAGAAATAATGGTTTAACCAAGCAGCAGCATCGCGAGCGGCAGCACCGGCAGCAGCGCGTCGACCCGATCGAGCACGCCGCCGTGGCCCGGCAGCAGTCCGCTCGAATCCTTCACGCCCGCCTGCCGCTTCAGCAGCGACTCGAACAGGTCGCCGATCACACTGTATGCAACCAGCAGCGTCAGTGCGGCCCACGCGCCGGGCATTCCGTAGCGCGCGGCGAGCGCGGAAAACAGGGTCGGTTCGAAAGCGTGTACGGCCATCGCGACACCGGCGACGACCATCACCGCGAACCAGCCGCCGATCGCGCCTTCCCAGCTCTTGCCGGGGCTGATCGTGATGGCCAGTTTACGCTTTCCGAAGGCCTTGCCGGCGAAGTATGCGCCGATATCGGCCAGCCAGACGACCAGAAGCAGCGACAGCACGAACGGCACGCCCTGCGCGCGGGCTGCCACGAGCGCGTGCCAGCAGGCGGCGAACACGACGAGACCGGCGGCCAGCAGGAACGGTCGCCACACGCCCCCCGCGAGTTCGGGCTTGCGCCGCAGCGCGAACGGGCCGACCAGCAGCCAGAACACGCCAGCCGCCATGAAAAGGGGACGGGACGAAGCCGCGTCGACGCCGAGCGGCGCGGTGGCCGCGAGCGCGAGCGCCGCGACGAGCGCATAGACGACCGGCGCGGCGCCGCCGAGCTTCAGCAGGCGCGCCCACTCCCACGCGGCGAACACCAGCACGACGCCGATCAGCGCGCCGAACCCGGCGAGCGGCGCGAACAGCGTCACCGGCAGCAGCACGGCCAGCATCACGATCGCCGTGATCACACGGGTTTTCAGCATGAAAGGGAGTCGGCGTTCTGCGATTGCGGTTCGAGCTGCGCACTCGTGCGCCCGAAACGGCGCTCGCGCTCGGTATACGACGCCATCGCGTCGGCCAGTGCCGCGCCGTCGAAATCCGGCCAGTACTTGTCGGTGAAATAGAATTCGGCGTACGCGAGCTGCCACAGCAGGAAGTTGCTGACGCGCTGCTCGCCGCCCGTGCGGATGAAGAGATCGGGCTCCGGCGCGTAGGCCATCGCCAGGTGCGGCGCGAAAGCGTCCTCGGTCACTTCGATCTCGCGACCTTCGCGCACGGCCTGCTCGACGAGCTTCTTCGTCGCCTGCAGGATGTCCCATCGGCCGCCGTAGTTGGCCGCGATGGTGAGCGTCAGACGGGTATTGCGCGCCGTCTTGGTTTCGGCGCGGCGAATCAGTTCACGGATGCGCGGCTCGAAACGGTCGAGATCGCCGACGACACGCAGGCGGATCCCGTTCGCATGCAGCTTGCCCACCTCGCGCTCGAGCGCGGTGATGAACAGCCGCATCAGGAACGACACTTCGTCGTTCGGCCGGCGCCAGTTTTCCGAACTGAACGCGAACAGCGTCAGGTATTCGACGCCGGCGCGCGCGCAGCCTTCGACCACCGCCCGCACGGCATCGACGCCGCGGGTGTGCCCCGCGACGCGCGGCAAGCGGCGTTCGGTCGCCCAACGGCCATTGCCGTCCATGATGATCGCGATGTGACGCGGCACGACGCCGACGTCAGGCACGCGAACGGTAGAGCTGGTATAGGTCATGGCCGTTGAGACAGTAATGCGGGAAGAAGGCGGCGCGCGAGGACGGTCGTCAGACCGTCATGATCTCGGCTTCCTTGGTCTGCACGAGCTTGTCGACTTCGGCCACGTGCTTGTCGGTGAGCTTCTGCACGTCGTCGCTTGCGCGGCGCTCGTCGTCTTCCGAGATTTCCTTGTCCTTCACGAGCTTCTTCAGCGCTTCGTTCGCGTCGCGGCGCAGGTTGCGGATCGCGACCTTGGCCGTTTCGCCTTCGCTCTTCACGACCTTGGTCAGCTCGCGGCGGCGCTCTTCCGTGAGCGCGGGCATCGGCACGCGGATCAGGTCGCCGGCCGTGGCCGGATTCAGGCCCAGATCGGCTTCGCGGATGGCCTTCTCGACCTTCGCAACCATGTTCTTTTCCCACGGCTGCACGCCGATCGTGCGCGCGTCGACGAGCGTCAGGTTCGCGACCTGCGAGATCGGCACCATCGAGCCGTAGTAGTCGACCTGAACGTGATCGAGCAGACCGGTGTGTGCACGGCCCGTACGGATCTTGGCCAGATCGTTCTTGAACGCTTCGATCGAGCGCTGCATCTTTTGCTCGACGCCCTTCTTGACATCAGCGACACTCATTTCAACCTCCGAACCTTCAAACCTTCAAAGAACGCGAGCGCCGACCGGCGCATGTCGCGCGCCGCGGCCGGCAACCCGCAGCCAGTCGCACATAGCCGGTGGCCCGCCGTCAGTCGCCCGCATCCGCGGGAGTTTACACGTGGACGAGCGTACCTTCGTCCTCGCCCAGCACGATGCGCTTGAGCGCACCCGGCTTGTTGATCGAAAACACGCGAATCGGCAGCTTCTGGTCGCGGCACAGCGCAAACGCCGTCGCGTCCATCACCTGCAGGTTGCGGCTGATCGCCTCGTCGAAGCTGATCGTCGTATAGCGCGTAGCTGACGGATCCTTCTTCGGATCGGCAGAATATACGCCATCGACCTTGGTCGCCTTCAGCACGACTTCGGCGCCCACTTCCGAGCCGCGCAGCGCGGCCGCGGTATCCGTCGTGAAGAACGGGTTGCCGGTGCCGGCCGCGAAGATCACGACGCGGCCTTCCTCGAGCTGACGGATCGCGCGGGGCCGGATGTACGGCTCGACGACCTGGTCCATCCGCAGCGCCGACTGCACGCGCGCCTCGATGCCCGCGTGGCGCATCGCGTCCTGCAGCGCCAGCGCGTTCATCATCGTCGCCAGCATCCCCATGTAGTCGGCCGTCGCGCGGTCCATGCCGGCCGCGCCGCCCGCGACGCCGCGGAAAATATTACCGCCACCGATCACGACCGCGAGCTGCGTGCCGAGGCGCACGACTTCTGCGATATCCGCCACCATCCGCTCGATCGTCGCGCGATTGATGCCGAAGGCGTCGTCGCCCATCAGCGCTTCGCCGGAGAGTTTGAGGAGGACGCGTTTATAGGCATTGGACATAGGGGCTTCCGAGCGACGAGAGGATGACAACCACGAACTGTAGGGGCGAAATACTGATTCGGGCAAGCGCCGACGACCGGGCCGGGGTACCCGGCCGGCCGGCGGCGCCGCCGGCCGCGGCGGAGCGGACGCCCGCCGCGGTTACTGCCTGACTGCTTACTGCTGCTTTGCTGCGGCGACTTGCGCGGCCACTTCGGCAGCGAAGTCGTCCTGGCGCTTCTCGATGCCTTCGCCGACGACGAACAGCGCGAACTTCTGCACCGCGGCATTCGCTGCCTTCAGCATCTGCTCGATCGTCTGCTTGTCGTTCTTCACGAACGTCTGGTTCAGCAGCGACACTTCCTTCAGGTACTTCTGGACGCTGCCGTCGACCATCTTCGCGACGATTTCGGCCGGCTTGCCCGATTCCGCGGCCTTCTGCTCGGCCACGCGGCGTTCCGTCTCGATCAGTTCCGCCGGCACGTCGGCCGACGACAGCGCGACCGGCTTCATCGCCGCGATGTGCATCGCGACGTCCTTGCCGACCTGCTCGTCCGCGCCCGTGTACTCGACGATCACGCCGATACGCGCGCCGTGCAGGTACGTGGCGATCTTGTTCGCGGTTTCGAAACGGACGAAACGGCGGATCGACACGTTCTCGCCGATCTTGCCGATCAGCGCCAGACGCACTGCGTCGACGGTCGAGCCGTCGAGCGGCAACGCCGACAGTGCCGCCACGTCGGCCGGGTTTTGCGTCGCGACGAGTTCCGCCACCGTCTTCGAGAACGCGAGGAAGTCGTCGTTCTTCGCGACGAAGTCGGTTTCGCAGTTCAGTTCGACCAGCGCGCCTGCGTTGCCGCCGACGAACGATGCGACGACGCCTTCCGCCGTCACGCGCGACGCGGCCTTGCTCGCCTTGTTGCCGAGCTTGACGCGCAGCAGTTCTTCAGCCTTGGCCAGATCGCCGTCGGCTTCCGTCAGCGCCTTCTTGCACTCCATCATCGGTGCGTCGGTCTTTGCGCGCAGTTCTGCCACCATGCTTGCGGTAATTGCCGCCATCATTCGCTCCTTGAGTCTGTATTCACAACGCCGCCCGCTTGGACGCGAACGGCCGAGATTCGTTTCCGGACCCGCGCCGATTCGGCGCGATCAGGTCCGGCGCACAAGCTTAAAAAAAGGGGGCCTGTTGAGAGCCCCCTTTTTGCGCCGGCTCGGGGCCAGTTACGCGTTTTCCTCGACGTACTCGTCGTCGCCGCGTGCAGCCTGGACCACTTCGTTGACCGCATTCGCACGGCCTTCGAGGATCGCGTCGGCCACGCCTTCCGCGTACAGCGCGACTGCCTTGCTCGAGTCGTCGTTACCCGGGATCACGTAATCCACACCTTCCGGCGAGTGGTTCGTATCGACCACGGCGATGACCGGCACGCCCAGCTTGTTCGCTTCCGTGACGGCGATCTTGTGGTAGCCGACGTCGACGACGAAGATCGCGTCCGGAATGCCGCCCATGTCCTTCACGCCGCCGATCGACTTCTGCAGCTTGGCGATTTCGCGCTCGAACAGCAGCGCCTCCTTCTTGCTCATCTTCTCGAGCTCGCCTGCCTCGACAGCCGCTTCCATGTCCTTCAGGCGCTTGATCGACACCTTCAGCGTCTTGAAGTTGGTCATCATGCCGCCGAGCCAGCGTGCGTTGACGTACGGCATGCCCGCACGCTGCGCTTCCTGGGCGATCGTGTCACGCGACTGGCGCTTCGTGCCGACGAACAGGATCGTGCCGCGGTTCGCTGCCAGCTGGCGCACGTACTTCTGTGCGTCCGTGAACATCGGCAGCGTCTTTTCGAGGTTGATGATGTGAATCTTGTTGCGGTGACCGAAAATGAACGGAGCCATCTTCGGGTTCCAGAAGCGCGTCTGGTGACCGAAGTGGACACCCGCTTCCAGCATTTGGCGCATCGTGACTGCCATGTAAATTCTCCACGAGGGTTGGGTCTTAAGCCGGCTGCCGTACCGCCGCGCGAACCCGCCCGAAGGGCGCGGATGCCGCGCGGCCGGCACCCTGGTTGCGCCGGCTTGCGATTCGGCACGTGCAAAACGCCCGTGCCGTAAGCCTTTCATCGCGATGCCGCCCCAAGACGGGGAAAATTCGGCATTTGGATATCGACTTAGCCAGAGAGTATAGCACGCGGAATTGTCCGCTCTCAAGTCGCGCGGCACTTTCGCGTGCCGTGCGGCAGCGGGCCGGACAATCCGCGAAAACCCGCATCCGCGCGGCCCGCAGGGGCTGCGAGGCCCGCCATAAGGTGCGATAATCCGTCAATTCACCGCATTGCAGGCATACCTCGATGGCTATTACGCTCAAAAACGAACACGATATCGCCCAGATGCGCGTCGCCTGCCGTCTCGCGAGCGAAGTGCTCGACTTCATCACGCCGCACGTCGTCGCGGGCGTCACGACCGCCGAACTCGACCGCCTCTGCCACGAGTACATGCTCAACGAGCAAGGCACGATCCCCGCGCCGCTGAACTACCAGCCGCCCGGCTATCCGCCGTACCCGAAGGCCACCTGCATTTCGGTCAACGACGTGATCTGCCACGGCATTCCGGGCGAGAAGGTGCTCAAGAACGGCGACGCGCTGAACATCGACATCACCGTGATCAAGAACGGCTATTTCGGCGACACCAGCCGGATGTTCATCGTCGGCGAGGGGTCGATCCTCGCGAAGCGCCTCGTGCAGACCACCTACGAATGCATGTGGCTCGGCATCGACCAGGTCAAGCCCGGCGCGCACCTCGGCGACATCGGCTACGCGATCCAGAAGCACGCGGAAGCGCAAGGCTACAGCGTCGTGCGCGAATACTGCGGCCACGGCATCGGCACGGTGTTCCACGAGGATCCGCAGGTCGTCCACTACGGCCGCCCGGGCACCGGCGTCGAGCTGAAGGCCGGCATGATCTTCACGATCGAGCCGATGATCAACGCCGGCAAGCGCGACATCCGCACGATGCCCGACCAGTGGACGGTCAAGACGCGCGACCGCAGCCTGTCCGCGCAGTGGGAGCACACGGTGCTCGTCACCGAAACCGGCTACGAAGTGCTGACCGTGTCGGCCGGCACGCCGGCGCGCCCCGTGTTCGCGCAACCGGCCGCCGCCGTCTGAGCGACGTCACGCCAGCCCGCCCCACTTTCGCACCTGAACGGCTGCCCATGAGCGCTCACGCTGCCCCCTCGCCCGAAGCGCTGTCGCGGCGCGCCGAATTCAAGGCCGCCAAGACGGAAATGCTCGAGCGTTTTCGCCGCGCGGCGAACGTCGCGTCGCTGATGCACGCGCTGTCGAAACTCACCGACGACGCGTTGAAGCGCGTGTGGGACGAATGCGGGCTGCCCGCGACGCTCGCGCTCGTCGCCGTCGGCGGCTACGGGCGCGGCGAGCTCGCGCCCTATTCCGACGTCGACATCCTCGTGCTGCTGCCCGATGCGCACGACGCGGCGCTCGACGCGCGCATCGAGCGCTTCATCGGGATGGCGTGGGATCTCGGCCTCGAGATCGGCAGCAGCGTGCGCACGGTCGCGCAGTGCATCGAGGAGGCGTCGCAGGACGTCACGGTGCAGACCTCGCTGCTCGAAGCGCGCCGCATCGTCGGCAGCACCGCGCTGTTCGAGCGCTTCACCGTGCGCTACCACGAAGCGCTCGACGCCCGCGCGTTCTTCACCGCGAAGGTGCTCGAGATGCGCCAGCGCCATGCGAAGTTCCAGGACACGCCGTACAGCCTCGAGCCGAACGTGAAGGAAAGCCCGGGTGGGCTGCGCGACCTGCAGACGATCCTGTGGATCGCGCGCGCGGCCGGCTTCGGCAGCAGCTGGCGCGAACTCGACACGCGCGGGCTCATCACCGACCGCGAAGCACGCGAGCTGCGTCGCAACGAAGGCTTCCTGAAGACGCTGCGCGCGCGGCTGCACGTGATCGCCGGGCGCCGTCAGGACATGCTCGTGTTCGACCTGCAGACGCAGGCCGCCGAGAGCTTCGGCTACCAGCCGACGCAGGCCAAGCGCGCGAGCGAGCAACTGATGCGCCGCTACTACTGGGCCGCGAAAGCCGTCACGCAGCTCGCGACGATCCTGATCCAGAACATCGAGGCGCAGCTGTTCCCCGCGACGAGCGGCATCACGCGCGTGCTGTCGGCCGATCGCTTCGTCGAGAAACAGGGCATGCTCGAGATCGTCGACGACGGCGTGTTCGAGCGCCATCCCGACGCGATCCTCGAAGCGTTCCTGCTGTACGAGACGACGCGCGGCGTGAAGGGCCTGTCCGCCCGCACGCTGCGGGCGCTGTACAACTCGCGCGAAATCATGAACAACGCGTGGCGCCGCGATCCGCAGAACCGCCGCACGTTCATGCGGATCCTGCAGCAGCCCGAAGGCATCACGCATGCGTTCCGGCTGATGAACCAGACGAGCGTGCTCGGCCGCTACCTGCTGAATTTCCGCCGCATCGTCGGCCAGATGCAGCACGACCTGTACCACGTGTACACGGTCGACCAGCACATCCTGATGGTGCTGCGCAACATCCGCCGCTTCGCGGTGGCCGAACATGCGCACGAATACCCGTTCTGCAGCCAGCTGATCGGCAACTTCGAGCGGCCGTGGGTGCTGTACGTCGCGGCGCTGTTCCACGACATCGCGAAGGGCCGCGGCGGCGATCACTCGACGCTCGGGATGGCCGACGCGCGGCGCTTCTGCCGCGAGCACGGGATCGCCGGCGACGACGCGGCGCTGATCGTGTGGCTCGTCCAGCATCACCTGACGATGAGCCAGGTCGCGCAGAAGCAGGACACGAGCGACCCCGAGGTCATCAAGCGCTTCGCCGAAGTCGTCGGCAACGAACGCTACCTCACCGCGCTCTACCTGCTGACCGTCGCCGATATCCGCGGCACGAGCCCGAAGGTATGGAACACGTGGAAGGGCAAGCTGCTCGAGGATCTGTACCGCATCACGCTCGCGGTGCTCGGCGGCGCGAACCCCGACGCGCATTCGGAGCTGAAGTCACGGCAGGAGCAGGCGCTCGCGCTGCTGCGCCTGGAAACCGTGCCCGACGACGCGCACCGCGCATTGTGGGATCAGCTCGACGTCGGCTTCTTCCTGCGTCACGACGCGGCCGACATCGCGTGGCAGACGCGCGTGCTGTACCGGCACGTGAACGCCGAAACCGCGATCGTCCGCGCGCGGCCGTCGCCGATCGGCGACGCGCTGCAGGTGCTCGTGTACGTGAAGGACCGCCCCGACCTGTTCGCGGGCATCTGCGCGTATTTCGACCGCAACGGGCTGTCGGTGCTCGACGCGCGCGTCAGCACGACGCGGCACGGCTATGCGCTCGACAACTTCATCGTCACGCAGACCGAACGCGACGTGCGCTACCGCGACATCGCGAATCTCGTCGAGCAGCAGCTCGCGACTCGGCTGGCGGAAACCGCATCGCTGCCGGAGCCGTCGAAGGGCCGCCTGTCGCGGCTGTCGCGGACGTTTCCGATCACGCCGCGCGTCGACCTGCGGGCCGACGAGCGCGGTCAGTACTACATCCTGTCCGTGTCGGCCAACGACCGGCCGGGCCTTCTCTATTCGATCGCGCGCGTACTCGCCGAACATCGGATCGGCGTCCATGCGGCGCGGATCAATACGCTCGGCGAGCGCGTCGAAGACATCTTCCTGCTCGCGGGTGCCGGCCTGTCCGACAACCGCCTGCAGATCCAGCTCGAAACCGAATTGCTGCGTGCGATCGCAGTCTGAATGAATCCCAGCGTTTATGCGCACCAAATTAACCGTCAAGAATCCGAAGCCGGCGTCGCCGACTCGCGCCCCCGTCCGCTCCGGCAGCCTCGTCGCCCGCAAGGCGGTACGCCCCGCCGCGCCGCCGGCGGCGGACAAGCCGGCCCGCCCGAAGAAGGCGCCCGCGGCGGCCGCCACCGGCGAGCGCTCGTTCAAGCCGCGCGGCGCCGCCGGCGCCGAACGCCCCGGCGCGGATCGCGCACCGGCCAAGCGCGCGCCGCGTGACGGCGGCGCCGAGCGCGGCACGCGCGCGCCGTATCGCGACAATGCGGCCGGCGAAGGTGCGAAGCGCAGCTTCGGCGAGCGTCGCACGTCGTCGGATCGCCCGCCGCGCCGCAACGATGACGATGCGCGGCCGCGCCGTGCCGGTGCCGACGAAGGCAAGCGTCCGTCCTATCGTGACAACGCGGCCGGCGAAGGCGCGAAGCGCGGCTTCGGCGAGCGTCGCACGTCGTCGGATCGCCCGCCGCGTCGCGATGACGACGCACGTCCGCGTCGCACGGGTGGCGACGAAGGCAAGCGCCCGTCCTATCGCGACAACGCGGCCGGCGAAGGCGCGAAGCGCAGCTTCGGCGAGCGTCGCACGTCTTCCGACCGCCCTCCCCGCCGTGATGACGACGCCCGTCCGCGTCGCGCAGCAGGCGGTGACGACAGCAAGCGTCCGTCCTATCGCGACAAGGCTGCCGGCGAAGGTGCGAAACGCAGCTATGGCGACCGCAATACGTCATCGGATCGCCCGCCGCGCCGCAGCGACGACGATACGCGTCCGCGCCGTGCAGCGGGCGGTGACGACAGCAAACGCCCGTCCTACCGCGACAAGGCCGCCGGCGAAGGCGCGAAGCGCAGCTATGGCGAGCGCCGTACGTCGTCCGATCGCCCGCGCCGCACGGCAGGCACCGACGACGGCAAACGCCCGTCCTACCGCGACAAGGCCGCCGGCGAAGGCGCGAAGCGCAGCTTCGGCGATCGCCCGGCCCGCCCCGCGCGCGACGGCGAGCGCCGTTCGTTCGGCGCGGTGAAGACCGCGCAACCCGTCAAGCGCGCGGCGGCGGCCGATGTCGACTACGGCGACGAAACGGGCCTGATGCGCCTGTCGAAGCGGATGTCCGAGCTCGGCATGTGCTCGCGCCGCGAAGCCGACGAATGGATCGAAAAGGGCTGGGTGCTCGTCGACGGCCAACGCATCGACACGCTCGGCACCAAGGTGCGCGCCGATCAGAAGATCGAGATCGACGAGCGGGCGAGCGCCGCGCAGGCCGCGCAGGTGACGATCCTGCTGCACAAGCCGGTCGGCTACGTGTCGGGCCAGGCGGAAGACGGCTACGAGCCGGCGTCCGTGCTGATCACGCGCGCGAACCGCTGGAGCGGCGATCATTCGCCGCTGCGCTTCTCGCCGCAGCATCTGCATGCGCTTGCGCCGGCCGGCCGTCTCGACATCGACTCCACCGGCCTGCTCGTGCTGACGCAGAACGGCGTGATCGCGAAGCAGCTGATCGGCGAACAGTCGGACATCGACAAGGAATACCTGGTGCGCGTGCGCTTCGGCGAGCGACTGATCGACATCGACCAGCACTTCCCGGCGGAATCGCTCGCGAAGCTGCGCCACGGCCTCGAGCTCGATGGCGTTCCGCTGAAGCCGGCGATGGTGAGCTGGCAGAACGGCGAACAGTTGCGCTTCGTGCTGCGCGAAGGCAAGAAGCGCCAGATCCGCCGCATGTGCGAACTGGTCGGCCTCGACGTGATCGGCCTGAAGCGCGTGCGGATGGGCCGCGTGATGCTCGGCGCGCTGCCGCAGGGCCAATGGCGCTACCTGTCGGCCGACGAGACGTTCTGACCTCGGGCACGCGCGACGTGCGCCCCGCCATGACGAAGCCCGCTTGCGCGGGCTTTTTCTTTTCCGCGCAAAGCGCGGACGATCAGTCGTCGTCGGCCGGATCGAGCCCCGGGAACAGCACCTCGGTGAAGCCGAAGCGCGTGAAGTCGGTAATCCGCATCGGATACAGCTTGCCGATGAGGTGATCGTATTCGTGCTGGACCACGCGCGCGTGGAATCCTTCGGCGACGCGATCGATCTTCTGGCCGAACTGGTCGTAACCGCTGTAGCGCACCTTCGCGTAGCGGCTGACGACGCCGCGCATGCCCGGCACCGACAGGCAGCCTTCCCAGCCCTCTTCCATGTCCGGCGGCAGATACTCGATCTTCGGGTTGATCAGCACGGTCTCGGGCACCGGCGGCGCGTCCGGATAGCGGTTGTTGTTGCCGAAGCCGAAGATGATGATCTGCAGCCCGATGCCGATCTGCGGCGCGGCCAGCCCGGCGCCGTTCGCGTGATGCATCGTCTCGAACATGTCCGCGACGATCTCGTGCAGCTCGGGGGTATCGAACCGCTCGACCGGTTGGGCGATTTCGAGCAGGCGCGGATCGCCCATCTTCAGGATCTCGCGAATCATGGCGTATTGCCCTCCAGGAGTTGGTGCAGACCGTCTTCGTCCAGCACGGGGATGCCGAGTTCCTCGGCCTTCGCGAGCTTGCTGCCGGCTTCGGCGCCCGCGACCACGTAATCCGTCTTCTTCGACACCGAACCGGCCACCTTGGCGCCCGCCGCTTCGAGCATCTCCTTCGCCGCATCGCGCGTGAGAGTCGGCAGCGTGCCCGTCAGCACGACCGTCTTGCCGGCCAGCACGCCCTGCGGCGCCTTCGGCGCGGGCGGCCCTTCCGGCCACGTGACCTTGCCCGGCGCGCGCAACTGCTCGATCACGGTCCGGTTGTGCTCTTCCGCGAAGAACTGGTGGATCGACTCGGCGACGATCGGCCCGACGTCGTTGACTTCGAGCAGTTCCTCGATCGACGCGTCCATGATCGGCGTCAGCGAGCCGAAATGCTTCGCGAGATCCTTCGCGGTCGATTCGCCGACATGGCGGATGCCGAGCCCGTAGATGAAGCGCGCGAGCGTCGTATGCTTCGCCTTCTCGAGCGAATCGAGCAGATTCTGCGCGGATTTCTCGGCAAACCGGTCGAGTTCGGCCAGCGTCGCGAAGCCGAGATTGAACAGGTCGGCCGGCGTGCGCACCAGATTCAGCTCGACGAGCTGATCGATGATCTTCTCGCCGAGGCCGTCGATGTCGAGCGCGCGGCGCTGCGCGAAATGCCACAGCGCCTGCTTGCGCTGCGCCGGGCAGAACAGCCCGCCCGTACAGCGCGCGATCGCCTCGTCCGGCAGGCGCTCGATCTTCGAGCCGCACACCGGGCATTCGGTCGGCATCACGAATTCCGCCGCATCCGCCGGGCGCCGGTCGAGCAGCGCGCCAACCACTTCCGGAATCACGTCGCCCGCGCGGCGCACGATCACGGTGTCGCCGATCCGGATGTCCTTGCGGCGCACTTCGTCCTCGTTGTGCAGCGTCGCGTTGGTCACGGTCGCGCCGCCGACGAACACCGGCTCGAGACGCGCGACCGGCGTGATCGCGCCGGTGCGGCCGACCTGCACGTCGATCGCGACGAGCTTCGTCAGCGCTTCCTGCGCGGGGAACTTGTGCGCGAGCGCGAAGCGCGGCGCGCGCGACACAAAGCCCAGGCGCTCCTGCTCGTCGCGCCGGTTGACCTTGTAGACGACGCCGTCGATGTCGTACGGCAGCGACTCGCGCTTCTCGCCCACCTTGCGGAAGAAGTCGAGCAGGCCTTCGGCGCCGTGCACGACCGCGCGCTCGCGGTTCACCGGCAGGCCGAGCGACTCGTACCAGTCGAGCAGCGCGCTGTGCGTGTCGGGCATCGGCATCCCGTCGAGCACGCCGATCCCGTATGCGAAGAACGACAGCGGCCGCTGCGCGGTGATCTTGGAGTCGAGCTGGCGCAGGCTGCCGGCCGCCGCGTTGCGCGGGTTCGCGAATTCGCGCTGCTCGGCCGCGCGCTGGCGTTCGTTCAGGCGCGCGAAATCGCGCTTGAACATCAGCACCTCGCCGCGCACGTCGAGCACGGCCGGCACGTGCTTGCTCTTCAGCCTCAGCGGAATCGAGCGGATCGTGCGCACGTTCTCGGTCACGTCCTCGCCGGTCGTCCCGTCGCCGCGCGTCGCCGCCTGCACGAACACGCCCTGCTCGTAGCGCAGCGAAATCGCGAGGCCGTCGAACTTCAGTTCGCACGCATATTCGACGGGGTCCGTCACCGAGCCGGCGAGATCGGTCGTCTTGGCGAGCGCGTCGGCGACGCGCTTGTCGAACGCGACGATGTCCTCGTCGGCGAAGCCGTTGTTCAGCGACAGCATCGGTGCATCGTGGACGACCGGCGTGAAGCCGCCGGCCGCTTCGCCGCCGACGCGCTGCGTCGGCGAATCGGGCGTCACGAGTTCGGGATGGTCGGTTTCGAGCTGCTGCAGCTCACGGAACAGCCGGTCGTATTCGGCGTCGGGCAGATCCGGCTGATCGAGCACGTAATAGGCGTAGTTCGCCCGCTCGAGTTGGTCGCGCAGCCACGCGGCGCGCGCGTCGGGCTGGCTGGCTGGCGGTTCGGCTTGGGTTCGGGCCATGCTGGCGGCAGATTCGTTCTGAAAAATCGGATTTCCGATTATCTCAGTTTGACGCCGCGGCGGGGTGCGCAATGCGGGCCCGATGGCATGCTGCGGCGCACACCGAGCGGTGTGCGCCGCGGCGACGAACGACGGCGCCAGGCGCCGCCGTCCGCGCGATCGCGTTACTGGCTGAAGAGGCGGCGCGTGACCGGCGAACCGGCCGGAATGCCGGCTTCCTCGAGCTTCGCGTACAGCTTCATCAACTGCTGCTCGATCGCGAGCAGCGTCGACTCCGGCAGCGGCCGGCGCGAATCGTCGACGACGCGCGCGCCGATCCGCTCGGACAGCGATTTCGCGTAATCGCACATCAGCCGGAACGGCAGGATGTCCTCTTCGGCCACCGGCACGTCGAGTACCAGCGTGATCATGTTGCCGCCCTTGTACGTCAGGTCGTCGCGCAGGAAGTTCGTATCGCCGAACTGCAGCATGAACACCGGATTCTGTTTCGCGTCGAGCTTCACGAAGCGCGTGCCGTCGCGCGACAGCAGCAGCCCGTCCTGCGACGCGACCGCCTGCACGTAGTTCGCGGACCACGGCGCGCCGTCCGACATCACGTTGATCGACAGTTGCGCGTCGCACTGCGCGGCAAACGCGTCGAGCTCGCGCGCCATCGCGACCGTTTCCATCATGTCCGGGAATTCCGGCGCGCCGTCGATCGCGTCGGCGAACTGCTGGACGCCCGTCACGAATTCGGAGAATTCGAGCTCGTTCAGCGCGCCGCCGCGGTTCGCGAGCTGCGCGGCCGCGCGCAGCTCTTCGTAGCGCACGCCGTTTTGCAGCAGCTCCCATTGGCCGCCTTCCGGCTTGCCTTCGATGTGCACGGGCTTGCTGCCCGCGCGGCGCAGCCGCTGCGCGATCGGCAGGATCTTGTCGCCCGGCAGCGGCCCGGTGAGACGGATCGGCACGATGCAGTCGATCCGGCGATCGACGATCGCGGGCGGCGCCGACGAGATCGTCGTCGCGGCCGGCAACACCGGTTCGGTCGGCTCGGCCGCCGCCTCGTGCGTGGCGGCGGGCACGGCTTGCTCGCCCGCGGCCGGTTCGGTCGGTGGGGCCGACGTGTCGACGCCCGTCGCCTCGGCCTGCAGGTCGGCCGGCGTATCGGCCGGCGCGGCGCCGCCCGCGGCCGCACCGAAGGTGGGCTCGACGCGCGTGGCTTCGGCCGTGGCCGCCGTACCCGCGGAGACCGGCGCCGCGGGCTCGCGACGCACCGGCTGACGCACCGGCTCGATGAACGGCGGCTCTTCGTCGCGCTCGGGGCGGTTCATCGCCTCGGCCGCTTCCTCCGGCATCGGGCGCGGCATCCTGCGCCGCACTTTCGCGCCCTGCCATGCGTTGTAGACCACGACGCCGCCCACCACGACGGCGCCCGCGCCGATCAAACCGAGTGTCAACTCGTCCATGCACGCTCCATCAGCAATTCTTTTTCGTCGGGACCGCGAACGGGCGCCCAGGCGCCGCGCGAACGCGGTCCGGTTTCGTCAAACGTCAATTCTGGGCAAAACCCGCGGCGGTTTCCATGTCCACCGCGACGATCCGCGACACGCCCTGCTCCTGCATCGTCACGCCGATCAGCTGCTGCGCCATTTCCATCGCGATCTTGTTGTGCGAGATGAACAGGAACTGCGTCTTGTCGGACATCGCGCGCACGAGATTCGCGAAACGCTCGGTGTTCGCGTCGTCCAGCGGCGCGTCCACCTCGTCTAGCAGGCAGAATGGCGCCGGGTTCAACTGGAACATCGCGAACACCAGCGCGGTCGCGGTCAGCGCCTTCTCGCCGCCCGACAGCAGGTGAATCGTCGCGTTCTTCTTGCCCGGCGGCTGCGCCATCACCTGCACGCCGGCATCGAGAATCTCGTCGCCCGTCATGATCAGCTTCGCCTGCCCGCCGCCGAACAGGCGCGGGAACAGATCGCTGAAATGACGGTTGACCTCGTCGAAGGTGCCCTGCAGCAGCGTGCGGGTTTCCTGGTCGATCTTGTGGATCGCGTCCTCGAGCGTCGTGATCGCGTCGATCAGGTCGGCCGACTGCGCGTCGAGGAACACCTTGCGTTCGCTCGCGGCCTTCAGCTCGTCGAGCGCGGCCATGTTCACCGGCCCGAGCGCGTTGATCGCGTTGTTCAGGCGCGTGACTTCGCCCTGCAGGTACGACGGCTTGAGATCCGGCGTCAGCTTCGCGGCCAGCGCGGCCTCGTCGACCTCGGCGGCCGCGAGCTGCTCGGCGAACTGCTCGACGGACAGGCGCGCGGCCTGCTCCTTCAGTTGCAGCTCGGTGATGCGGTCGCGCAGCGGCTGCAGCGAACGCTCGGCGACGAGCCGTTGCTCGTCCGACGCGCGCAGCTTCGCGGTCAGGTCGTCGAGTTCGATGCGCGCGGCCTGCAGCGCTTCTTCCTTCACCGCGCGAATCTCGAGCGCGTCCTGCAGGCCCGTGTGCGCGGTCTGCTCGTTGATCGTCTCGAGTTCGGCGCGCGCGTCTTCCAGCGACGCGGCGACGCGCTCGCTCTGCTCGTGCGCGACCTGGATCGTGCGCTTGAGTTCGTCGATGCGGGTCGCCGCGTTGCGTGCGGCAAAGCGCGCGTCGTTCGCGCCGCGCTCGAGATCGCGCGCTTCCTGACGCGCCTGCGTCAGCGATTCGTCGAGCGACTCGAACGCGAGCTGGTTGTCCTCGAAGCGCGCCTGCAGTTCCGCGAGCTCGCCGTCGAAGCGCTCGAAATTCGCTTCCGACTCCGCGCGCAATGCACGCTGCTCCTCGATCTGCGCGCCGATTTCCTCGAGTTCCTCGCGGATCTGCGTGCTGCGCTGCGTATAACGCTCGTGCGCCTGCGCGAGCTTCAGCACGTCCATCTGCAGCGCATGCACGCGCTGCGTCGCGCGCTCGGCCTGCGCGCGCACGTCGCCGAGCGCCTGCGTGGCCTGCGTGTGCGCGGCTTCCGCCCGCACGGCCGCCGTGCGCGCCTCGTCGGCGAGCAGCGCCTGCGCGCGCACCTGGCGCGTCAGGTTTTCGATTTCCTGCTGGCGGGCCAGCATCCCGGCCTGCTCCGAATCGGCCGCGTACAGCTGCACGCCGACGCGCGTGACGATGTGGCCGGCCTTGACGACGAACGCGCCGCCTGCCGGCAACTGCGTACGCGTGGCGAGCGCCTGCGCGACGTCGTCGGCGACGTACACGTTGCCGAGCCAGTCGTTCAGCACCGCGCGGATACCGGCGTCGTCGATGCGCACGAGCGACAGCACCGGCCGCAGTCCGGCCGCCGCGGCGGGCGGCTCGCCGGCCGCGGGCGGCGCATAGAACGCGAGCTTCGCGGGCGGCGCGTCGGCCGCGAATGCCTTCACCCAGTCGAGATTCGACACTTCGAGCGCGGCGAGGCGCTCGCGCAGCACGGCCTCGAGCGCCGCTTCCCAACCGGCCTCGACGTGCAGCTTCTTCCACAGCCGCGGCAGCGCACCGAGCTCGTGCTTGTCGAGCCACGGCTGCACCTTGCCTTCGGTCTGCACGTTCTCCTGCAGCTGCTTCAGCGCGGCGAGGCGCGCCTCCAACTGGTGGATCTGCGCGGCTTCGGCCTGCACGCGCTCCTGCGCGGCACGGCGTTCGCCGTCGAGGCGCGGCACCGTTTCCTGCGCGTCCGCGAGGCGTGCCTGCGCTTCAGCGAGAATTTCTTCCTGCTCGGCCAACTGCATGCGCAGCTCTTCGAGCTGCGTCTCGTCCGGCGCGTCGAGCCCGCCCGCTTCGCTCTTCAGGCGCTCGTGGCGCTGCTGAAGCTGCTGGAGCTGCTGGTCGGCGTTGCGCTGGTGCGCGGCTTCGAGCTTCAGCGACTGCTCGGTCTGCGCGATCCGCGCGCGCTCGTCGTTGAGCTGCGCCTGCGCGTCGCGCCACTTCGCTTCGAGCGCCGGCAGCGCATCGTGCTTCGCGGCCGCGTTGTCTTCGGCGAGCGCGGCCTTCTCGTCGGCCATCGCGCGCGCCTCTTCGGCTTCCTCGAGCTCGTCCTGCGACTTCTCGGCCTGCGCGCGCCACTGCTCGCGCTGCGCGTTCAGCGCGGCGATCTGCGCCTGCACGCGATTGCGCGATTCGACGATGAACTTGATCTCGGCTTCGAGGCGGCTCACCTCGGCGTTCGCCTCGTAGAGCGCGCCCTGCGCGCCCTGCATCGCGTCGCTCGCCGAGTAGTGCGCGACGCGCAGCGTCTCGAGCTGCGCCTCGACTTCGCGCAGCTTCGCCGTCTGCGCCTCGAGGTCGATCTGCGCCTGTTCGATCGCACGCTGCTGCTTCTGCTGCTCGCCCGCGGCCTCGTTCTTGCGCAGCAGCCACAAGAGGCGCTGCTTCTCCTCGCCGTCGGCGACGAGCTCCTTGTACTTGGTCGCGACCACCGCCTGCGCCTCGAGCTTCTCGAGGTTCGCGCCGAGTTCGCGCACGATGTCCTCGACGCGCGTCAGGTTCTCGCGCGTGTCGTGCAGGCGGTTCTCGGTTTCGCGGCGGCGTTCCTTGTACTTCGACACGCCGGCGGCTTCCTCGAGGAACACGCGCAGCTCTTCGGGCTTCGCCTCGATGATCCGCGCGATCATGCCCTGCCCGATGATCGCGTACGCGCGCGGCCCGAGGCCCGTGCCGAGGAAGATGTCCTGGATGTCGCGGCGGCGCGCCGGCAGGTTGTTGATGTAGTAGCTCGACGTGCCGTCGCGCGTCAGCACGCGCTTCACGGCGATTTCGCCGTACTGGCCCCACTGCCCGGCCGCACGGCCGTCGGAGTTGTCGAAGATCAGTTCGACGCTGGCCCGGCTGCCGGGCTTGCGGGCGGTCGAACCGTTGAAGATCACGTCCTGCATCGATTCGCCGCGCAGCTCGGACGCGCGCGACTCGCCGAGCACCCAGCGCACGGCATCGATGATGTTGGACTTGCCGCATCCGTTCGGGCCGACCACGCCGACGAGCTGGCCCGGAACCTGGAAATGCGTGGGATCGACGAAGGATTTGAAGCCAGCGAGTTTGATCGAGCTCAGACGCACGGCGGTATCGGATGTGAAGAAGGTGTGAGACGGACGGGGCCGCACGGCGCGGGGCCGGAGAGCCCCTGCGCGCCACGCGCCCCGGAATTCAAAAACGGGGCCGCGCGCATCCAGCGTTGGGCCCCGCAAACGGCGTCCATCATACCATCGCGCGTGCGCCGTCCCGACCGGCGTCGGGTTTGTCCGGTGCCGGCGCGGCACGATGGACCCGGCTCGACAGCAGCGTCGCCAGCACGATGCACGCGCCGCCCGCCCACTCGCGCGCGCTCGGCAGCTCGTTCGCGAACACCCACGCGGACAGCGCGGTGATCACGATCTCGAACAGCATGATGATCGACGCACGGTTCGCCGGCACACGCGCGAGGCCGTACTGGACGAGCAGGTTGTTCGACGCCATCGTCACGCCGATCGCCGCGATGATCAATGCGGCGACGCCAAGCTGGCCGCTCGCCGGCGCGGCCGGCAGCCCCTCGAACAGCGACGCGATCGCGCCGAACACGGCCGCGCCGCCGAACAGCGTCGCGGTGCGCATTTCCGCGCGCATGTCGGGCAGCTCGCGGCTCGCCTTGATCACCAGCACGTTGCTCATCGCGAAGCTCAGGCCGGCCGCGAGGCCCGCCCATTCGGCCGGGTTGGCCGGCAGCGGCAAGCCGAGCGCCGGCGACCACAGCATCAGCATCGCGCCGCCGATCGACAGCGCCGCGAGCCCCGCGCCGGCCCAGGTCAGCCGCTCGCGCAGCAGGAAGTGCGCGTAGATCGCGGTCCAGGCCGGCGTCAGGTAGAACAGCAGCATCACGCGCAGCACCTCGCCGTGGATCGTGCCCCACACGAAACCGAGGTTCGTCACGCCGGCCGTCACCGCGATGCCCGGCAGCACCCAGTGCCAGCGCAGCGTCGCGATCGCGCGGTGCCGCGCGACGATCACGAACAGGAATGCGACGAGGCTCGTCAGCGCGCTCGCCAGCGTGCCCGTCACGCCGAGCGACGCGAGGATCCGCAGCGGATACCAGATCAGGCCCCATACCGACGCGCCGATCAGGATGGCCAGCGTCGGCAGGCTGCCGCGTACCGCGTTGTTCATCAGAATTTGCTCCGAGAAACCCCGCCATTGATGGCGGGAAGGAAAGGCGTGCTGTTGACAGGCAGCTTTTCCCACAGGTTAGGATCACCGGCATGATCCTTGTCTACCGCTACCGGGTGAAATCGCTCAACGGACTGCTTAACAAGCAGAGCCGCGCGGTGAACTACGTCTGGAACTTCTGCAATGACACGCAGAAGCACGCGCTCAAGTGGAGCAAGAAGTGGCCGACGGGGTTCGATCTGAACGTGCTGACGACGGGGAGCAGCAAGGAACTCGGCATCCACTCCGGCACGATCAACGCGACGTGCGAGCAATATGCGAAGTCGCGCAGTCAGCACCGACGGCCCTACCTGCGCTATCGCGGCAGGAAATCGCTGGGCTGGGTGCCGCTGAAGGGCCGTGACCTGAAGCGCGAGGGTGACGCGTTCCGTTTCGCCGGCAACACGTTTCGCGTGTTCAACAGCCGACCGCTTCCCGAAGGCAAGATCAAGGACGGGACCAACTTTGCGCAGGATGCGCGCGGCAACTGGTTCCTGAACATCGTGATCGAGATGCCCGATGTGCAGGCCCGCCCGATCCGTTCCGGCGTCGGCATCGATCTCGGTCTGAAAGACTTCGCCACACTTTCGACCGGCGAGAAGCTGCCCAATGAACAGTTCGGTCGACGGGCGGCGGAAAAGCTGGCGAAAGCGCAACGGGCGCGAAAGCACAAGCGTCATATCGCGAAGTTGCACGCCAAGGTCGCGAATGCCCGTGCCGATTTCCAGCATAAGCTCGCGCTCGATCTGGTGCGGCGTTTCGATTACATCGCTGTCGGCGACGTATCTGCCGTCAAACTTGCCAGAACCAGGATGGCGAAGAGCGTCTACGACGCATCCTGGTCGTCCTTCCGAAACAAGCTCCGCTACAAAGCGATCGCGCACGGGGCCACGTTCGAGGAAGTCGACGAAAGCGGTTCGACCCAGTCCTGTTCGTCGTGCGGGTCGCAAGACAGCACGACGCGGCCGAAAGGTATCGCGGGACTGCGAATAAGAGAGTGGACCTGCAGTGACTGTGGTGTCGAACATGATCGTGATATCAACGCTGCGCTGAACATTCTCCGATGCGGACGTGCATCGCCAGGTGTGGGAATCCTCCGCCTTTAGGCGGACGAGGACGTCAATTGGTTCGATACCCTTTATTCGAGCGGCCCCGGCCGCCGCGCCGGCAGGCCGTGACCGCATTCCGTCACGCTATAATCATCCGCTGCGACCCGCGCGCCCGAGGCGCCGTTCGCAGCCGCGCGGCGCGCCCGCCGCTTCTTTCGCTCCAACCGGCCGCGATGGCCGCTTCGCCCGTGAACCCTCGACTCGACTCGCTCCAGCCCTATCCCTTCGAAAAGCTGCGCGCCCTGTTCAAGGACGTGACGCCTTCCGGCGACCTGAAACCGATCAGCTTCGGCATCGGCGAGCCCAAACACGCGACGCCGGCGCTGATTCGCGACGCCGTGGTGGCCGCGCTCGACGGCCTCGCGTCGTATCCGGCCACCGCCGGCTCGGACGCGCTGCGCACGTCGATCGCGCGCTGGCTCGAGCGCCGCTACGGGCTGCCGGCCATCGATCCGGCCACGCAGGTGCTGCCGGTGTCGGGCTCGCGCGAGGCGCTCTTCTCGCTCGCGCAGACCGTGATCGACGCGCGCGCGACCGCGGACGGCAAGAAGGCGATCGTACTCTGTCCGAATCCTTTCTATCAAATTTACGAAGGCGCGGCGCTCCTGGCCGGTGCCGAACCCTATTTCGCGAACAGCGACCCGGCCCGCAACTTCGCGTGCGGCTACGCGGCCGTGCCCGACGACGTGTGGGCGCGCACGCAGCTGCTGTATGTGTGCTCGCCGGGCAACCCGACAGGCGCCGTGCTGACGCTCGACGACTGGCGCGAGCTGTTCGCGCTGTCCGACCGCCACGGTTTCGTGATCGCGTCCGACGAGTGCTACTCGGAAATCTATTTCGACGAAGCGGCGCCCCCGCTCGGCGGCCTCGAGGCCGCGCACCGCCTCGGCCGCGGCTTCGAGCGCCTCGTGATGCTGTCGAGCCTGTCGAAACGCTCCAACGTGCCGGGCATGCGCTCGGGCTTCGTCGCCGGCGACGCCGCGCTGCTGAAGCAATTCCTGCTGTACCGCACGTATCACGGCGCCGCGCTGTCGCCGGTCTGGCAGCACGCGAGCATCGCCGCGTGGAACGACGAGGCGCACGTGCGCGAAAACCGCGCGCTGTACCGGCAGAAGTTCGATACGGTCACGCCGATGCTCGCCGACGTGATCGACGTGAAACTGCCCGACGCCGCGTTCTACCTGTGGGCCAACGTGTCGCGCACCGGCCTGTCGGACACTGAGTTCGCCCGCCGCCTGTACGCCGACTATAATGTGACGGTTCTGCCCGGCTCGTACCTCGCGCGCGATGCGCACGGCGCGAACCCGGGCCGCGATTTCATCCGGATCGCGCTCGTCGCGGGCACCCCCGAATGCGTCGAGGGCGCGCAACGCATCGTCGATTTCTGCCGGGCTCTCGCGCGGTAAGACGTCCATCCCGATCAATTCCATCCATCTCCTGCGAAAACGAACATGTCGCAACAACTTCAGCAAATCATCGATACCGCCTGGGAAAACCGCGCCGAGCTGTCGCCGAAGGCCGCGCCCGCCGACGTCCGCGAGGCCGTCGCTCACGCGATCGAGCAACTCGACAAGGGCACGCTGCGCGTCGCCGAGAAAATCGACGGCAACTGGACGGTCCACCAGTGGCTGAAGAAGGCCGTGCTGCTGTCGTTCCGCCTGGAGGACAACGCGCCGATGCCGGCCGGCGGCTACTCGCAGTTCTACGACAAGGTGCCGTCGAAGTTCGCGAACTACACGGCCGAGGATTTCGCCGCGGGCGGCTTCCGCGTCGTGCCGCCGGCCATCGCGCGCCGCGGCTCGTTCATCGCGAGGAACGTCGTGCTGATGCCGTCGTACACCAACATCGGCGCGTACGTCGACGAAGGCACGATGGTCGACACGTGGGCGACGGTCGGTTCGTGCGCGCAGATCGGCAAGAACGTGCACCTGTCGGGCGGCGTCGGCATCGGCGGCGTGCTCGAGCCGCTGCAGGCGAACCCGGTCATCATCGAGGACAACTGCTTCATCGGCGCGCGCTCGGAAGTCGTCGAAGGCGTGATCGTCGAGGAAAACTCGGTGATCTCGATGGGCGTGTACCTCGGCCAGAGCACGAAGATCTACGATCGCGAGACGGGCGAGGTCAGCTACGGCCGCATCCCGGCCGGCTCGGTCGTCGTCGCCGGCAACCTGCCGTCGAAGGACGGCTCGCACAGCCTGTACTGCGCGGTGATCGTCAAGAAGGTCGACGCGAAGACGCGTGCGAAGGTCGGCCTGAACGAGCTGCTGCGAGGCGACTGATGGCGAAGCCGCACACCGTGGTCGTCTACGGCATTCCGAACTGCGACACCGTGAAGAAGGCCCGCGTGTGGCTCGACGATCACGGCGTCGAATTCGAATTCCACGATTTCAAGAAGCTCGGCGTCAGCGCGCCGCTGATCGAAGACTGGCTGAAGGACGTGTCGCTCGACGCGCTCGTGAACAAGCGCGGCACGACGTGGCGCGGCCTGGACGACGCGATGAAGGCGGCCGCCGAAACGAAGACCGGCGCGGTCGCGCTGATGATCCACAAGCCGTCGGTCATCAAGCGCCCCGTGCTCGTCGTCAACGGCCGCGTGAAGTCGCTCGGCTTCGCGGCCGACCAATATGCGGCGCTGTTTGCCGCATAGGGCCGCCCGCGCCGCGCCTGCGGGCGGGCCTGTTCACGCTAATAACGGGCTTGCGCTGGCCCGACGCCCTGTCGCTGCCGGCCACCGCGCCGGCATTTTTTATCGAAAGTGGTCCGAACCATGTCCGCCACCCTAGCCCTTACCGAACAGCTGATCGCCCGCGCGTCCGTGACGCCCGACGACCAGCACTGCCAGCAGATCATGACCGAGCGCCTCGCCGCGCTCGGCTTCGAATGCGAGACCATCGCGTCGCACGGCGTGACCAACCTGTGGGCCGTCAAGCGCGGCACCGACGGCCGTGACGGCAAGCTGCTCGTGTTCGCGGGCCACACCGACGTCGTGCCGACCGGCCCGCTCGAACAGTGGACCTCGCCGCCGTTCATCCCCGCCCATCGCGACGGCAAGCTGTACGGCCGCGGCGCGGCCGACATGAAGACGTCGCTCGCGGCGTTCGTCGTCGCGTCCGAGGAATTCGTCGCGGCCCATCCAGGCCACCGCGGCGCGATCGCGTTCCTGATCACGAGCGACGAGGAAGGCCCGGCCACCGACGGCACCGTGAAGGTCGTCGAGCTGCTGCAGGCACGCGGCGAGCGGCTCGACTACTGCATCGTCGGCGAACCGACGTCGACCGCCGAGCTCGGCGACGTCGTCAAGAACGGCCGCCGCGGCTCGATGTCCGGCGAACTGGTCGTCAAGGGCGTGCAGGGCCACATCGCGTATCCGCACCTCGCGAAGAACCCGATCCACCTGCTCGCGCCGGCGCTCGCCGAGCTCGCCGCCGAGCAGTGGGACGCCGGCAACGAATACTTCCCGCCGACCACCTGGCAGGTGTCGAACCTGCACGCCGGCACCGGCGCGACCAACGTGATCCCCGGCCACGCCGACCTGCTGTTCAACTTCCGCTTCTCGACCGCGAGCACGGTCGAGGGCCTGCAGGCCCGCGTGCATGCGATCCTCGACAAGCACGGCCTCGAATACACGCTGAAGTGGTCGGTGAGCGGCCTGCCGTTCCTCACGCCGCGCGGCGAACTGTCGGGCGCGCTGGAAAACGCGATCCGCGCCGAGACCGGCATCACGACCGAGCTGTCGACGACGGGCGGCACGTCGGACGGCCGCTTCATCGCGCGCATCTGCCCGCAGGTGATCGAGTTCGGCCCGCCGAACGGCAGCATCCACAAGATCGACGAGCACATCGAGCTGCGCTTCGTCGACCCGCTGAAGAACGTGTACCGACGCGTGCTCGAACAACTGATCGCCTGACGGAGCCTCGCATGACGACACCTTTTGCCACGGTCCGCGACCTGCTGCGCTACGCGGTCACGCGCTTCTCGAAAGCGAAGCTCGCGTTCGGCCACGGTTCCGACAACGCGTACGACGAAGCGGCCTACCTCGTGCTGCATACGCTCGACCTGCCGCTCGACACGCTCGAACCGTTCCTCGACGCGCGCCTCTTGCCCGACGAAATCGCGGCCGTGCTCGCGGTGATCGAACGACGCGCGACCGATCGCGTGCCGGCCGCGTACCTCACGCATGAAGCGTGGATGCACGGCCACCGCTTCTACGTCGACGAACGCGTGATCGTGCCGCGCTCGTTCATCGGCGAACTGCTCGACGACGGGCTGCAGCCGTATGTCGCCGATCCCGAGCAGGTTGGCGCGGTGCTCGAACTGTGCACCGGCTCCGGCTGCCTCGCGATCCTCGCGGCGAGCGCGTTCCCGAACGCGGAGATCGACGCGGTCGACCTGTCGGACAAGGCGCTCGAAGTCGCGGCAATCAACGTGCGCGACTACGGCCTCGAAGATCGCATCGGGCTGCACCGTGGCGATCTCTACGCCCCGCTGCCCGCGTTCCGCACCGATCCCGACTCGCGCTACGACGTGATCCTGACGAACCCGCCGTACGTCAATGCCACGTCGATGGCCGCGCTGCCGCCCGAATACCGGCACGAGCCGGAAATGGCGCTCGCCGGCGGCGACGACGGGATGGACATCGTGCGGCGCATCGTCGCCGACGCGCACCGCTGGCTGCATGACGACGGCGTGCTCGTCGTCGAGATCGGCAACGAACGCGAGAACGTCGAAGCGGCGTTCGGCGGCCTCGAGCTCACGTGGCTGCCCACCAGCGCGGGCGACGACGCGGTGTTCCTGATCCAGGCATCGGACCTGCCGCGCAAGGCCTGAGCGTGTGCGGGCCATCCGCCGTGCGGCGCACCGTTGCGCCGCACGGTTGGGTAAGATGCGCGTAGGCGGCCGCCCGGCCGCACGACCTGCGGAATCCCTTCGGGAGCTCTCCCGGCAGTCCCTCGGCAGTTCTTTACGCACTCATGACCCTCGACTGGCTACATCTCGGCACCCTGATCCTGATCATCCACGTGCTCGGGATCGTCGCGGCGTGCCACGCAATCATGAACACGCGCACGTCGCAAGGCGCGATCGCGTGGGCCGTCTCGCTCACGGCCATGCCGTACCTGACGCTCGTTCCGTACCTGTTCCTCGGCCGCAGCAAATTCTCCGGCTACGTCGACGCCCGGCGCCACGAGCTGGAAATGTTGCGCACGCACACGCCTCGCTCGCCGTGGCGCACCGCCGACGCGACCGACGGGCCGGCCGCGGACGCGCTGGGACAGGCCGCCGTGCTCGCGCTCACGCGGCTCGGCGGCATGCCGTTCCTCGGCGGCAATTCGGTGCGCACGCTCGTCAACGGCGACGCGACGTTCTCGGCCATCCTGGCGGCGATCGACGCCGCGCGCGACTACGTGCTCGTCCAGTTCTTCATCGTGCGCGACGACGCGCTCGGCCGGATGCTGCGCGACTCGCTGCTCGCGCGTGCGGCGGCCGGCGTGCGCTGCTGCGTGCTGTACGACAGCATCGGCAGCTTCGACCTGCCGCACCGCTACGTCGACGCGTTGCGCCGGGGCGGCGTCGAAGTCCATCCGTTCGCGACCAACCGGAAATTCGTCAACCGCTTCCAGCTGAACTTCCGCAACCACCGCAAGATCGTCGTCGTCGACGGCAATCGCGCGTTCGTCGGCGGCCACAACATCGGCGTCGAATATCTCGGCGCGAATTCGCGGCTGTCGCCATGGCGCGACACCCACATCGAGATCCGCGGGCCCGTGGTGGCGAGTATTCAATACGTGTTCGCCGAAGACTGGCACTGGGCGACGCAGAAGCTGCCGCCCATCGCGCTGCCGCCGCCCGCGCAGCCTGGCGACGGCATGCATTGCCTCGCGGTGCCGATGGGGCCGGCCGACAAGCAGGAAACCGGCTCGCTGTTCTTCGTCGAATCGATCAATGCCGCCCGCGAACGGGTCTGGATCACCACGCCGTACCTCGTTCCCGACGAAGCCGTGGTCTGCGCGCTGAAGCTCGCCGTGATGCGCGGCGTCGACGTGCGCATCCTGATCCCGAGCCGGCGCGATCACTACGTCGTGTTCGAGGCGTCGAAGCTTTACGCACGCGAGCTCGTCGATGCGGGCGTGAAGGTGTTCCGCTACCGGCCCGGCTTCCTGCACCAGAAGGTCGTGCTGATCGACCGCATCGCGGCGGCGGTCGGCAGCGCGAATCTCGACAACCGCTCGTTCCGCCTCAATTTCGAGGTCATGGTCATGACCGTCGATCGCGCGTTCGCCGACGAAGTGGAAGCGATGCTCGATGCCGACTTCGCGCAGGCGTACGAGGTCGATGCGGACGAATACCGTCGGTCGCCCGCCTGGCGGCGCATCGCGATGCACGTCGCGCGGCTGTTCGCGCCGATCCTGTAACGGCCGCGGCGCATGCCGCGCGTCACCGTCAAAGCAGCTTGTCGATGTCCGCGGCGATTTCGTCGGGCTTGGTGGACGGCGCGTAGCGCTTGACGATGCGCCCTTCGCGGTCGATCAGGAATTTGGTGAAATTCCACTTGATCGCCTTGAGGCCGAGAATGCCGGGCGCCTCGTCGGTCAGGTAGCGATACAGCGGATGCGCATGGTCGCCCTTCACGTCGATCTTCGCGAACATCGGGAACGTGACGCCGTAGTTGCGTTCGCAGAACGCGCCGATCTGCGCGGCGTCGCCCGGCTCCTGCCTGCCGAACTGGTTGCACGGGAAGCCGAGCACGAAGAAGCCGCGCGCCGCGTACTGGTCGTACAGCTTCTGCAGGCCCGCGTACTGCGGCGTGAAACCGCACTCGCTCGCGGTATTGACGATCAGCAGCACCTTGCCGCGATATGCGTCGAGCGATACCGGCGCACCGGCGAGCGTCTCCGCGCTGAACGAATACAGGGTGGACATCGGGCACTCCTTTTACGAAACCGGATCGACGTGGAGTCTAGGCGAAATTGCGCCGTTGCGGCATCCGCCGATCGGCCGATGCCCGGCGCACGCGGCGCGCAGTCTAGAATAGCGGTTTTGGCCAGCCATTTCCGCCGTGATCCGTTTCAATCAGTTCAGCCTTGCGCGCGGCACCAAGCCGCTGTTCGAGTCGGCCTCGTTCGTGCTCAATCCCGGCGAGAAAGCCGGCCTGATCGGCGCGAACGGCGCCGGCAAGTCGACGCTGTTTTCCGTCCTGCGCGGCGAGCTGCATTCCGACGGAGGCGATTTCTCGATGCCGCCGTCGTGGCGGATCGCCCACGTGTCGCAGGAAACGCCCGCGGTCGACCGCTCGGCGCTCGACTATACGCTCGACGGCGACACCGCGCTGCGCGAGATCGAGGCGCGTATCGCCGCCGCGTCGGCCGCGCATGACGGCGCGGCCGAAGCCGACGCGCACGCGGCGTTCGCCGATGCCGACGGCTACACCGCGCCGGCCCGCGCCGAAGCGCTGCTGCTCGGCCTCGGCTTCACGCTCGCGCAAACGCGCGAATCCGTCGCGAGCTTCTCCGGCGGATGGCGCATGCGCCTGAACCTCGCGCAGGCGCTGATGTGCCGCTCCGACCTGCTGCTGCTCGACGAACCGACGAACCACCTCGACCTCGACGCGATCGTCTGGCTCGAAGACTGGCTGCACCGCTACGCCGGCACGCTCGTCGTGATCTCGCACGATCGCGAATTCCTCGATTCGATCTGCAACGTCACGCTGCATCTGGAAAATCGCCAGGTGAAGCGCTACGGCGGCAACTACTCGCAGTTCGAGGTACTGCGCGCGCAGCAACTGGCGCTGCAGCAAAGCGCCTATGAAAAGCAGCAGAAGACGATCGAGCACCTGCAGAGCTTCGTCGACCGCTTCAAGGCCAAGGCGACCAAAGCCAAGCAGGCGCAAAGCCGGATGAAGGCGCTCGAGAAGATGGAGCTGATCGCGCCCGCGCACATCGCGTCGCCGTTCACGTTCGAATTCCGCACGCCCGACGCCGCGCCGAACCCGATGATGGTGATGGAGGACGTCCGCTGCGGCTACCACGCCGACGACGGAACGGACATCCCGATCGTCGAGCGCGTCGCGCTGTCGATCCAGAACGGCCAGCGCATCGGCCTGCTCGGTGCGAACGGCCAAGGCAAGTCGACGCTGATCAAGACGCTGGCCGGCACGCTCGCGCCGCTGTCGGGGCACGTGCGCGACGGCAAGGGGCTGACGATCGGCTATTTCGCGCAGCACCAGCTCGAAACGCTGCGCGAGGACGATTCGCCGCTCGCGCACCTGGCGCGGCTCGCACCCGACACGCGCGAACAGGAATTGCGCGACTTCCTCGGCGGCTTCAATTTCTCGGGCGACATGGCGACCAGCCCGGTGGGGCCGTTCTCGGGCGGCGAGAAAGCCCGCCTCGCGCTGGCGCTGATCATCTGGCAAAAGCCGAACCTGCTGCTGCTCGACGAACCGACGAACCACCTCGACCTCGAAACGCGCCACGCGCTGACGATGGCGCTCGCGCAATTCGAAGGCACGCTGATCCTCGTGTCGCACGATCGCCACCTGCTGCGCGCGACGACCGACCAGTTCATGCTGGTCGCGAAGCACCGGCTGCAGCCGTTCGACGGCGACCTCGACGACTACCGCGACTGGCTGCTGCAGCATGCGGCCGAGCAACGCGCGGCCGCGAAGGCCGACAGCGCGGCAGCCGCAGGCGCCGATCCGGGCATCAACCGCAAGGATCAGAAACGCCTGGCCGCCGAGGAACGCCAGCGGCTGTCGCAACTGAAAAAGCCGCTGCAGAACCGCATCACGAAGCTCGAAAAGGAAATGGAAACGCTGCACGCGGAGAAAGCGCGCCTCGACGCGTTCGTCGCCGATCCGGCGAGCTACGAGGCCGCGCGCAAGACGGAGCTGACCGACGCGATCCGCAAGCTCGGCGAAGTCACGACTCGGCTCGAGACGGTCGAGGCCGACTGGCTCGCCGTGCAGGAAGAACTCGAGCAGATCGGCTGAACGCGGCCCGGGCGCCGTAGCCGATCGCTTCATCGGCGGCGGGTGCGCCGCGGCGGTCGGGTGTCGACGCCCCACGAACCCGCCTGGCCGCGCCCCGCCCCCGGAAACGACGAGGCCGGGCGCGCTGGCCCGGCCTCTTTGTCACGGCTGCGTTCGACGCGGCTGCGGCGGCCGGCCCTTATGCCCGCCGCACCATCCGCTCAGCGGCGCGGCAGCGTGTCGCGCGGCATCTGCTCGTCGTCGCCCATCAGGTGCCGGCGCCCTTTGATCGGCCGGCGGATCGCCGCGGCGACTTCCGCTTCCGTCACGTCCTCGGACACGACCTTACGCGCCAGCCGCCCTTCTTCGTCGATCCATTCGACGATCCGGCATCCGCCGCCCCACGGCTGGCGGATCGGCTCCGACACGCGGCAGCCGCGCAGGTTGTAAAGGCGTCCGCCAGGCGCTTCCCCATACGATTTCAACATAGGTTCCCTTCGCATTGCGCGGTTCGACAATCCGGCCAAGGATAGGGAAAAGCGATGTCCGGCGGGTTACATCAGCCTACATATTGTTTACAGCGAATTACGCGACAGATCGCCCGGCTCGATACGGCCCGTGCACGGGCCGGGCCGCTCATTCAAGATCGCGCACGCGGTCGATCGCCTGCTCGAGCCGCTCGACGGCCATCACGTTCAGCCCTTCGATCGGCTGCTTCGGCGCATTCGCCTTCGGAATCAGCGCGGACGTGAAGCCGAGCTTCGCCGCTTCGCGCAGCCGCTCCTGCCCGCGCGGGGACGGCCGGATCTCGCCCGCCAGACCCACCTCGCCGAACACGATCAGCCCTTTCGGCAGCGCCTTGTTGCGCATCGACGAGTGAATCGCGAGCAGCACCGCGAGGTCGGCGGCCGGCTCGGTGATCTTCACGCCGCCCACCGCGTTGAGGAACACGTCCTGATCGAAGGCCGCGATGCCCGCGTGCCGGTGCAGCACCGCGAGCAGCATCGCGAGCCGGTTCTGCTCGAGGCCGACCGCGAGCCGGCGCGGGTTCGGCACGTGCGCCGTATCGACGAGCGCCTGGATCTCGACGAGCAACGGGCGCGTGCCTTCCTGCGTGACGAGCACGCACGAGCCGGGCACGACCTGCTCGTGCTGCGACAGGAACAGCGCGGACGGGTTGGCTACGCCGCGCAGCCCGCGCTCGGTCATCGCGAACACGCCGAGCTCGTTGACCGCGCCAAAACGGTTCTTGAACGCACGCACGAGCCGGAACGACGAATGCGTGTCGCCCTCGAAGTACAGTACCGTGTCGACGATGTGCTCGAGCACGCGTGGGCCGGCAAGGTTGCCCTCCTTCGTCACGTGCCCGACCATGATGATCGCGGTGCCCGACTGTTTCGCGATGCGCGTGAGCTGCGCCGCGCACTCGCGCACCTGCGCGACCGAACCGGGCGCCGACGTGAGCGCCTCCGAATAGACGGTCTGGATCGAGTCGATCACGGCTACGTCCGGCCGCTCCGCATCGATCGCGGCCTGGATCTTCTCGAGCTGGATCTCGGCGAGCAGCTTCAGTTCGGCCGCCGGCGCGCCGCCGTCGAGCAGCGCGAGCCGTTGCGCGCGCAACGCGATCTGCGCGGCCGATTCCTCGCCGCTGATATAGAGCGCGCGCCGCTCGCTCGCGATATCCGCGAGCGACTGCAGCAGCAACGTCGACTTGCCGATGCCCGGATCGCCGCCGATCAGCACGACGCCGCCCGGCACCAGCCCGCCGCCCAGCACGCGATCGAATTCGCCGATGCCGGTCGAGAAGCGCGGTACGTCGGCGGCCTCGATGTCGACGAGGCGCTGCACCGGCGCGCGCTTCGCGAGCGACTGGAAACGATGGGCGGCCGGCGACTCGGCAACCGATTCGACGAGGGTGTTCCACGCCTGGCACGACGGGCACTGGCCCTGCCATTTCGGGGTCTGTCCGCCGCACTCGCTGCAGACGTATACGGTTTTCTGTTTGGCCACGCGCGACGCCCTTATTCCGCTCGCACCGGCACGCGGGCAGCGACCGCGCACATCAGCTCGTAGCCGATCGTCCCGCAATGGCGCGCGACGTCGTCGATCGGCAGCGCATTGCCCCACAGCTCGACGCGCGCGCCGACGCCGGCCTGCGGGCACGGCGTCAGGTCGACGGTGATCATGTCCATCGACACGCGGCCGACGATCCGCGTGCGGATGCCGTCGACGATCACCGGCGTGCCTTCGGGCGCCACGCGCGGATAGCCGTCCGCGTAGCCGCACGCGACGACGCCGATGCGCATCGGCGCCTGCGCGGAGAACGTCGAGCCGTAGCCGATCGCCTGCCCCTTTCCGATCGTCTGCACCGCGATCAGCTCCGACGCGAGTGTCATCGCCGGCTTCAGCCCCGTGTCCGCGACGTCGGACGACAGCCCGGACGGCGACGCCCCATACAGCACGATCCCCGGCCGCACCCAGTCGAAGTGCGTATCCGGATGCCACAGCACGGCCGCCGAATTCGCGAGACTGCGCGCGCCGGCAATGTTTTCCGCGCCGCGCTCGAACGTCGCGAGCTGCTCGGCGACGCCGCGCTCGTTGTCCGCGTCCGAAAAATGGGTCATCAACGTGATCTGGCCGATGCCGGGGCACGCGCGGGCACGCTCCCAAGCGGCGCGGTATTTCTCCGGCACGTAACCGAGCCGGTTCATCCCGCTGTTCATCTTGAGCTGCACGTTGACGGGCTTCGACAGCCGCGCCGTTTCCAGCATCCGCATCTGCTCGTCGTTGTGGACCGTCGTGGTCAGGCTGTAGCGGTCGATCACGTCGATGTCGGTCGAGCGGAAGAAGCCTTCGAGCAACAGGATCGGGCCGGCCCAGCCGAGCTCGCGCAGCTTCACGGCCTCGTCGAGGTCGAGCAGGCCGAAACCGTCGGTGCCGCGCAGGCCCGGAAACACGCGGGCGAGACCGTGGCCGTACGCGTTGGCCTTGACGACCGCCCAGACCTTGGACGGGCCGGCAAAGCGGCGGACGACGGAGAGATTGTTCGCGAGAGCGGCGGTGTGGATGGTGGCGGAGATCGGGCGCGGCATGGGAAATTTACGTAAAGACGCTTGCGAATCATCAGCTTACCGCGCCTTTTGAGCACCGAAGCCGACAATTTGCGGAACGATCGGGGAATCTTGCTAGTCCGAATTCGCGTATTTTCATGTTATAAAGCCGTGCGCACAACCCATTTCGAACGGAATAAGCCGATCGCATACCAGGCGGCCTACGCGGCCCTGCCGCAGCGACGAAAGCATCGCATCAGATGAAAAAAGGTTTTTACACCATCATGGCCGCGCAGTTTTTTTCGTCGCTGGCCGACAATGCGCTCCTCATCGCCGCCATCGCCCTGCTGAAAGATCTCCACGCCCCCAACTGGATGACACCGCTGCTGAAGCTGTTCTTCGTGTTGTCGTATGTGGTGTTGGCGGCGTATGTCGGTGCGTTCGCGGATTCGCGTCCGAAGGGCCGCGTGATGTTCATCACGAACTCGATCAAGGTGATCGGCTGCCTGATCATGCTGTTCGGCGCCCACCCGCTGATCGCGTACGGCATCGTCGGCTTCGGCGCGGCAGCCTACTCGCCGGCCAAGTACGGCATTCTCACCGAGCTGCTGCCGGCCGACCGGCTGGTCGCCGCGAACGGCTGGATCGAAGGCACGACCGTCAGCTCGATCATCCTCGGCACCGTGCTCGGCGGCGCGCTGATCAGCCCGCACATCGCGTCCCACGTGATCGCGCACACGCCCGCCTGGATCGGCACGCCCGCCGAAGCGGCGATGGCGATCATCATGGCGATCTACGTGGTCGCCGCACTGTTCAACCTGCGCATTCCCGACACGGGAGCCCGCTATCCGAAGCAGGAGCGCGGCCCGGTCAAGCTGCTCACCGATTTCGCCGACTGCTTCATGGTGCTCTGGCGCGACAAGCTCGGCCAGATCTCGCTCGCGGTCACGACGCTGTTCTGGGGCGCGGGCGCGACGCTGCAGTTCATCGTGCTGAAGTGGGCCGAGGTGTCGCTCAACATGTCGCTGTCCGAAGGCGCGATCCTGCAGGCCGTGGTCGCGGTCGGCGTCGCGGCCGGCGCGATCGCCGCCGCCGCCCGGATCCCGCTGAAGAAGTCGCTGACCGTGCTGCCCGTCGGCATCATCATGGGCATCGCGGTGATGCTGATGGCGTTCTACACGCGCGACCTGTTCCCGTCGCACTGGGCCGTGCATGTCGGCCACCTGCGCCTGCCGTTCTACCTGATCGTCGCCTACATCTTCCTGATCGGCGTCGGCGCGCTGTCCGGGTACTTCGTCGTGCCGATGAACGCGCTGCTGCAGCATCGCGGCCACGTGTTGCTGTCGGCCGGCCATTCGATCGCGGTGCAGAACTTCAACGAGAACCTGTCGGTGCTCGTGATGCTGTGCCTGTATGCGGTGCTCGTGTGGCTCGACGTGCCGGTCGGCGTCGTGATCGTGCTGTTCGGCACGTTCGTCTGCCTGACGATGTGGCTTGTGATGCGCCGCCATCAGGCGAACCAGCGTCAGTTCGACTCGGTGGCGCTGATCGGCGAATCGCGGCACTGACGCTACACTTTCGGTTTTCGTCCGCCGGCGCCGGGCCTCGAACCGGCGCATTGCCCTCATGACGCACCCGATACCCAACATCCTGACGATCGCCGGCTCCGATTCGGGCGGCGGCGCGGGCATCCAGGCCGACCTGAAGACGTTTTCCGCGCTCGGCGCGTATGGCGCGAGCGTGATCACCGCGCTGACCGCGCAGAACACGCGCGGCGTGACGGGCGTGCATGCGCCGGACGCCGCCTTCGTGACCGCGCAGCTCGACGCGGTGTTCGGCGACATCCGCATCGATGCGGTCAAGATCGGGATGCTCGCGAACGCGGCGATCGTGCAGGCGGTGGCCGACGCGCTGCGCCGTTACGCGCCGCGCTTCGTCGTGCTCGACACGGTGATGATCTCGAAGAGCGCGCACGCGCTGCTCGCGCCCGATGCCGTCGACGCGCTGCGCGACACGCTGCTGCCGCTCGCGACGGTCGTCACGCCGAACCTGCCCGAGGCGGCCGCGCTGCTCAACGACGCACCCGCCACCACCGAAGACGACATGGTCCGGCAAGGCCGGGCCTTGCTGCAGACGGGCGCACGCGCCGTGCTGATGAAGGGCGGCCACCTGCCCGACGCGTCCGCGAGCCCCGACTGGCTCGTCGAAACGACGCGCACCGTGCGGCTCGACGGCACGCGCGTGCCGGTCAGCAACACGCACGGCACCGGCTGCACGCTGTCGTCGGCGATCGCGGCGCTGCTGCCGCAGCAGCCCGACCTCGAAAGCGCGGTACGCGAGGCCAAGACCTACCTGACCGGCGCAATCGTCGCGAGCGCCCACCTCGACGTCGGCCACGGCGTCGGCCCGGTCCACCATTTTCATCGCTGGTGGTGAGCGGCGGCTCGCGCGGCGTCAGCGATCCTGTGCGGCGAACGCCTGCGCGCGCGCCGGCCAGTCGTCCGGCACGACGAAACCGCGCGCCGTCTCGCGCCACGTGCCGTCGCCGGTCCTTTCGTGGATCGCGATCAGGTCGGGCGCTCCGCGCGCCGCCAGCACGGCCGGCAACTCCGGTGCGCTCGCCAGCGGCTCGGGCTCGAAACCGGCGCCGGCGACGGCACGCCGCGGCGCCAGCCACGCCAGTCGCGGCAACACGCTCCATGCGGCACCGTCACGCTGCGCGGCCGCCCACGCCGGCCACTGCGCGTGCGTGAGCCAGAAACCGCGCGGGTAATCCGGCGCGATTTCGGCGGATACTGGCAACACCGGCGCGCCGTGCGGATGGAACAGCCAGCCCTTGATGAACATCTGCGCGTCGGACGGCGCGCCGTAGCCGAGCCGGGCAAAAGCGTCGTGCTGGCCGAGCCGCAACTGGTGGTCGAGCAGCCGGCTGCGCTTGCGGTCGAAGCGGTCGACGAGATTGGGGCCGACGAAGTCGGCGAGCGCCGCGCCGCCGCGCACCGGCGCGCACAGATAGCACTTCACCGCGAGTTCCCAGTGCAGGCGCCGGCCGTCCGGCGCATCGACCAGAAAATCGACTTCACCGAGCGTGCGGCCATTGCTGCGCAGCGGCAGATTGGCCGCGACGAGCCGTAGCGCCGGCCCGTGCGTCAGAAAGTATTCGAGCAGGCATTCGGCGTAGCGGCCGAGCCGCGTGGGCCGGAACCCGTCGAGCGCGCGATGCAGCGGCCCGGGGTGCGCATCGAGCGCGGCAAGCCAGGCTTCGACGGCCGCTTGGCCCGCCGCATCCGGCCACGGGCGCGCGAGCGGCGCGCCCGGTACCGCGGTGAGCAGGCTCGGGCTGGCCAGCAGCCAGCCCAGATCGCGCACCGCGACGTCATGCAGCGTATCGACGAACGCGTACGCCGCGCCGGTCGTCATGGCCCGGTCGGACCGTTCGCGTCGGCGCCTTGCGCACGCCGGAACGTGTCGCGCGCGAGGCACAGGTCGGCCCACGCCTTCGCCTTGTCCTGCAGGCTGCGCAACAGGTAGGCCGGGTGGTACGTGACGATCACCGGCACGCCCTCGTACGCATGCACGCGGCCGCGCAGCGACGCGATGCTCGCGTCCGTCTTCAGCAGCGTCTGCGCCGCGAAACGGCCGAGCGCGACGATCAGCTTCGGCTTCACGAGCGCGACCTGGCGCTGCAGATACGGCTCGCAGCGCGCGACCTCGTCCGGCTCCGGATTGCGGTTGCCGGGCGGCCGGCACTTGATCACGTTCGCGATGTAGACGTTGTCGCCGCGCTTGAGCGACAGCGACTGCAGCATGTTGTCGAGCAGCTTGCCGGCCTGGCCGACGAACGGCTCGCCCTGCTTGTCCTCGTTCTCGCCCGGCGCTTCGCCGATCAGCATCCAGTCCGCTTCGCGGTCGCCGACGCCGAATACGGTGTTAGTCCGCTTCTCGCAGAGGCGGCACAGCGTGCAGCCGGCCACGCGCTCGGCCAGCGCATCCCAGTCGAGCGCGGCGACCGGCATGCCGGCGGGGCGCGATTCGACGGCCGGCACGGGCACGGATTCGCCCGGCGGCGCCGCGTCGAACCACGCGAAATCGTCGTCACCTGCCGGCGGCGCGTCACCCTTCGGCGGCATCGTATCGGGCGATGCCGCCGATGCGGTCGATGCGGCCCGCGCGGGCGGGCGATCGCGATCGACGACGCCGTGCGCCGCCAGCGACTCGCGAGCCGGCACACCGCCGGCCGCGCCATGCGCGACGGCCGCGGGCGCATCGTCCCGCACCGGCGCCCGCGCGGCGCGCACCGGCCGCTCGGCCGCGACAGCGCGACCATCGTCGGCCGTCGCGGCCTGTACGACGGCCGGCGCGTCGGCGGCCGCGCCTTCGTCCGCGCGCTGCCCGCGCCGCACCCAGACTTGCGCGAGACCCAGTTCCTCGAGCGCCGCTTCAGCCCACGCCATGCGTGTCCCCCCCGTCCTTGTTCAGCGTCAGACGCATCACGATCGCGTCCTCCCGGCTGCGATGCTTCGCCGGATAGTAATTCTTGCGCCGGCCGATCGTCACGAAGCCGAAGCGTTCGTACAGATGAATCGCGCGCGAATTGGTCGGCCGCACTTCGAGCAGCACGCCGTCGAGCCCCTCCGCGCGCGAAATGCGCACCGCCTCGCGCAGCAGCGCGAGGCCCGCGCCCGCGTGCTGCGCGGCCGGCGCGACGCACAGGTTCAGCAAATGCATCTCGTCGATCACGGGCATCAGCACGCAATAGCCGACGAGCGACCCCGTCACGTGCCGCAGGCACACGCCCAGATAGCCGTTGCGCAACGAATCCTCGAAGTTGCCGCGGCTCCACGGAAATTCGTACGCGACGTGCTCGATCGCGACGACCTCGTCGAGATCGGCGTCCGTCATCGGCGCCAGATAGCGGTCGCTCAGCAGGACGCCCGTCATCCCTTCGCCCCGCCCGTCTGTGCCGCTCGTGCCGCGACGCGCTCGGCCGTGGTCTGCGCGACCTTGTCGCGCACGTATTCGGGTGCGGCCTGGTCGGCCGGCACTGCACGCCCGGCGCGGAACGCGCGCAGCGCGGCATGCGCGACCGCCAGCGCATGCGGCAGCGCATCGCCGTCGATCGCGGCTGCCCGCGCGGCGGCCGGCAATTGCGCGCCGAACGCCGCGGCCGCATTGCCGGCGAGCGTGAACGGCGCGTCGGGCACGCCGACGGCGCCCGGTGCGTCGAGCGACGCCGGATGCCGCGTGCGCCAGTCGCCGGCGGCGGCGTCCCATTCGAAATCCGCCCAGTAGGCTTCGTCCATCCGCGCGTCGAGCGCGGCGAGCACGCGGGTCGTACCAGGCGTACGCAGCCGCGCATGTTCGGCGCACGCGAGCAGCGTGCCGATCGGCACGACCGGCAGCCCGGCGCCGAACGCGAGGCCCTGGGCAATGCCCGTCGCGGTCCGCAGGCCCGTGAACGAGCCCGGGCCCGCGCCGAACGCGATCGCGTCGCAGTCGGCGAGCGTCAGCCCGGATTCGGCGAAGAGTTCCTGGATCGCCGGCAGCACGCGCGTGCTCGACACGGCACCCGTCAGCTCGTGACGGACCCAGGTTTGCGGGGGGGAAACGGCGTCATCGGCGTGGGCCGAGCGCAGCAACGCGACCGAGCAGTATTCGGTCGACGTATCGATGGCGAGGAGCACTGTTTGCGTCATGGGCGACATTGTAATGCGCCGCCCCGCTCCCACGGGCGATCGGGCCCGATCTGTCGCGCGTGCGGCGTCGCCCGCAGTTTGGAAGGATCGCTCGACCCCGCGCGGCGGTCCGCTTGTTAAGATCGGCCGACCTGAAACCCTTACGGAGACACCCGATGAGCGACCTGACCGCGCAATTCGACCAGGCCCAGATCGACGTCAAGCAACTGACCGAACGGCCGGGCAACCTGACCCTGCTGCGCCTGTATGCGCTCTTCAAGCAGGCGACCGACGGCGATGCGCACGGCGACAAGCCCGGCTTCACCGACATCGTCGGCAAATACAAGTACGATGCCTGGGAAGCCCTGAAGGGCACGTCGCAGGATGCGGCGAAGCAACAGTACGTCGAACTCGTCGAATCGCTGAAAAACGGCACGGCGTCCTGACCGAATCACGGTCATCGCAATAGGCAATCAAATCAGTGGCGCAGCGCAGCAAATTTCTTTATAATGCTGCCTGCGTCATCTCCCGCGCTCGGCTCGCAAGCCGTTCCGGCCCGACGCCTCGTAGCGTTAAGCTCCAATCCGGTTTAGAACCTGTCCCCTCCTGCTTCGACCCTTGCGGTCGTCAACTAGGCTGGCGGCCCCGCTCCTGAAGCGCGCCGCACCCAAAACAGCTTCTAATGCCTCATCCGCCGACGGTTCGGCGGATTGCACCCGTTTCCCGATTTGCTCGCTGAATCCGACGACTTGGGTATGCGCGATTGGCGCCGACGTTTCACCCACTGTGTTTCAAGGATTGTTATGACTTCGAGCATCAACACCAGCCCGCTCAACGCGATCGCCGACCAGGCGCTCGGTCTCGACGCCGCCGCCGCACCGGCCGCGATCGAACCGGCGTCGGACGAGCCGAGCTTCGCGTCGCTCGGGCTGTCGCCGGAGATCGTCTCCGCGCTGCAGGCCGCCGGCTACGTGAAGCCGACGCCGGTCCAGCAGCGCGCGATTCCGGCCGGCATCGCCGGCCGCGACCTGCTGGTGTCGAGCCCGACCGGTTCGGGCAAGACGGCCGCATTCATGCTGCCCGCGATCGAACGTTTCGCGCAGCTCCAGAAGACGCAGGCGCAGCAACCGCGCGCGCCGCGTGAACCGAACCAGGGCGATCGCCGCGCGCGCCGCCCGCAACCCGTCGCGCGCCCGGGCCTGCTCGTGCTGACGCCGACCCGCGAACTCGCGATGCAGGTCACGACGGCCGCGTCGACGTACGGCAAGCACCTGAAGCGCCTGCGCACGGTCAGCATCCTCGGCGGCGTCGCCTATGGCCAGCAGCTGATGCTGCTCGCGAAGAACCCGGAAATCCTGGTTGCCACGCCGGGCCGCCTGCTCGACCACCTCGAGCGCGGCCGCATCGACCTGTCGGAACTGAAGATGCTGGTGCTCGACGAAGCCGACCGCATGCTCGACATGGGCTTCATCGAAGACATCGAAACGATCGTCGCCGCCACGCCGGAATCGCGCCAGACGATGCTGTTCTCGGCCACGCTCGACGGCAAGATCGGTTCGCTGACGAGCCGCCTGCTGAAGGATCCGGAACGCATCGAGATCCAGCAGCGCCTCGAATCGCGCGCGAACATCGCGCAGACCGTCCACTACGTCGACGACCGCGATCACAAGGATCGCCTGCTCGATCACCTGCTGCGCGACGACGCGCTCGACCAGGCGATCATCTTCACGGCGACCAAGATCGACGCCGACCAGCTCGCCGGCCGTCTCGCCGACGCAGGCTTCGAATCGGCCGCGCTGCACGGCGACCTGCCGCAGGGCGCGCGCAACCGCACGATCCGTGCGCTGCGCGAGCGCCGCGTGCGCGTGCTGGTGGCCACCGATGTCGCGGCACGCGGCATCGACATCCCGGGTATCACGCACGTGTTCAACTACGACCTGCCGAAGTTCGCGGAAGACTACGTGCACCGTATCGGCCGTACCGGCCGCGCAGGCCGTTCGGGTATCGCGGTGAGCCTCGTGCATCACGCCGAGCAAGGCGCGCTCAAGCGCATCGAGCGCTTCGTGCGCTCGCCGCTGCCGGTCAACGTGATCGAAGGCTTCGAGCCGCGCAAGGCGCCCCCGCGTAACGGCGGCACCGGCGGCCGCGGCCGTCCGGGCGGCGGTAACGGCGGTCGTCGTTTCGGCGGCAAGCCGGGCGGCGGTTATGGCGGCAGCGGCAACGGCCGCAGCTACGGCGGCGGCAATGGCGGCGGCTGGAGCGGCAAGCCCGGCGGCAGCCGCGACGGCGGCCCGCGTCGCGACGGCCAGCGCAGCGGCGGCCCGCGCCGCAGCAATTCGGCATCGTAAGCACACACGGGCGGCCGTCGGCCGCCCAGCGGATCGGCAACCCGCCCATCCAGCCGACCGGCGCATCCGCGCCGGTTTTTTTTTTCGTCCCTTCCGTATATTTCACAATACGGAAAAAATTTTTGTGTCGTAAAAAATCATGCTGCACGGCACAACCCACGCGATTGCAGGATAGGAAAATGCATTTCTTATCTCGAAACTACGCACACAAGCCATTGATTCAAAACAATTAAAAAATTACGCACGTCACGAACCGGCCCCTGTTTCACTCCCGTCGATTTGCCTAGACTCTTATACAAGACTTCACGAAACGGAACGCACTGCTTCCCCGCTTCGCGAACAGCATCACCGTCAGATTCGGCAGGCATACATCGCATCAAGGAGCTCATCATGTCGCGTCAGCAACAGGCACAGGAACTGCAACAACAATGGGAAACCGATCCGCGCTGGAAGGGCATCAAGCGCAGCTACTTGGCTGAGGACGTGGTCCGCCTGCGCGGCTCGGTCCCCATCGAACACACGCTGGCCAAGCGCGGTGCGGAAAAACTGTGGAGCCTCGTCAACAACGAGCCGTTCGTCAACGCACTCGGCGCGCTGACCGGCAACCAGGCCATGCAGCAGGTGAAGGCCGGCCTGAAGGCCATCTACCTGTCCGGCTGGCAAGTGGCCGGCGACGCCAACGTCGCGGGCGAAATGTACCCGGACCAGTCGCTGTATCCGGCGAACTCGGTGCCGCTCGTCGTGAAGCGCATCAACAACACGCTGATGCGCGCCGACCAGATCCAGTGGTCGGAAGGCAAGAACCCGGGCGACGAAGGCTACGTCGACTTCTTCGCGCCGATCGTCGCCGATGCGGAAGCCGGTTTCGGCGGCGTGCTCAACGCGTTCGAGCTGATGAAGGCGATGATCGAGGCAGGCGCTTCGGGCGTTCACTTCGAGGACCAGCTCGCGTCGGTGAAGAAGTGCGGCCACATGGGCGGCAAGGTGCTCGTGCCGACGCGCGAAGCCGTCGCGAAGCTGTCGGCCGCGCGTCTCGCGGCCGACGTGATGGGCACGCCGACCGTGCTGATCGCCCGCACCGACGCGGAAGCGGCCGACCTGATCACGTCCGACGTCGACGACAACGACAAGCCGTTCCTGACGGGCGAGCGCACGGTGGAAGGCTTTTTCCGCACGAAGCCGGGCCTCGAGCAGGCGGTCTCGCGCGGCCTCGCGTATGCGCCGTACGCGGACCTGATCTGGTGCGAAACGGGCAAGCCGGATCTCGAGTACGCGAAGAAGTTCGCGGAAGCGATCCACAAGCAGTTTCCGGGCAAGCTGCTGTCGTACAACTGCTCGCCGTCGTTCAACTGGAAGAAGAACCTCGACGACGCGACGATCGCGAAGTTCCAGAAGGAACTCGGCGCGATGGGCTACAAGTTTCAGTTCATCACGCTGGCCGGCTTCCATGCGCTGAACTACTCGATGTTCAACCTCGCGCACGGCTATGCCCGCACGCAGATGAGCGCGTTCGTCGAACTGCAGCAGGCCGAGTTCGCGGCCGCCGACAAGGGCTTCACGGCCGTCAAGCATCAGCGCGAGGTCGGTACGGGCTACTTCGACGCGGTCACGCAGACGGTCGAACGGGAAGCGTCGACGACCGCGCTGCACGGGTCGACCGAGGACGAACAGTTCTTCGACGGCAAGAAGGTTGCATAACGCGCGCAGGCGCTACGCCGATGCCCGCCGCGTCTCGCGACGCCGCGGCGTCGGCCACCGGAACAACAATCAGGGAGGAGACGGCAGGCGCGCGAGTCCCATCGCGCGACCGGCCGCGCGGCCTGCGGGCCGCCAGCAACGATGCGCGCCGGCTTGGTCCGGCGCGCCCTTTTTCCGCGGTGCAGCCGCCCGGCCACGGCCGGCGCTGCCCTACCGATAGACGATCACCGGAATTTTCGTATGGGTCAGCACGCGCTGCGTCTCGCTGCCGATCAGCAGGCTGCCGAGCCCGCGGCGTCCGTGGGACGCCATGAAGATCACGTCGCACCCGCCGCGTTCGGCCGCCTCGATGATGCCGAGATACGGCGACGGATGCACGCTCGTCCACGTGTCGCACGCGACCCCGGCCGCCTTCGCGGCCGCTTCCACCTCGTCGAGATGCGCACGCGCCTCGCGCTCGCTGCGCGCGCGGAAATCCGCGGGCGGCTCGATGATCACTTCGGAAAACGGCGAGTACGGGTATTGCGGCAGGCACGCGTAGGCCGTCACGCGCGCGCCGACCGCGCGAGCCAGATCGATCGCACCGTCGATCGCCTTTTGCGACAGTTCGGAACCGTCGGTTGGAACGAGGATGTGCCGGAACATCGCGCCCTCCTTCGTCGATTGCACGCCACACGCCGCGGCGCCGGCCGAGCCGGCCGCGACACGGCGCGCATGCCTCTTACGATTGTAGTGCGCGAAACCGCGCACGCCGCGCCGCCAGCGGGTTCGCCCTCATATCGGAAACACGCGGGCGCGCGTCGCCTACCCGCCCCAATAGCCGGGTCGCTCGTACGTATGCTTCAGGTAATCGAGAAACAGGCGCACGCGCAACGGCAGATGCCGGCGCTGCGGAAACACCGCATGGATGCCGATCGGCGGCGCGGCGAATGCATCGAGCACGCTGACGAGCCGGCCGGCCGCGATGTCCTCGCCGACTTCCCACCACGAGCGCCACGCCAGGCCATGGCCGGCGAGGCACCACTCGTGCAGCACCGCGCCGTCCGAGCATTCCATCGTGCCGTTCACGCGGATCGACACGACCTTGCCGTCTTCCTGGAACGTCCAGCCGCGCTGCTGGTTCGCGTTCGCCGCGAGCGCGAGGCAGTTGTGCCGCGCCAGTTCCGCGAGCGTGACCGGCATGCCGCGCCGCTCGAGATATGCGGGAGACGCGACGCACACGCGGCGATTCTCGCCGAGCTTCAGCGATACCAGCGACGAGTCGGGCAGCTCGCCGAGCCGCACCGCGCAATCGAATCCTTCGTTGACGAGATCGACCATCCGGTCGGACAGGTCGAGCGTGACCGACACGTCCGGGTGCCCGACGCTGAATTCGGGCACGAGCGGCGCGACGTGTCGGCGGCCGAAGCCGGCTGGCGCGGAAATGCGCAGGTGGCCGCTGGCCTTCACGCCGCCGGCGGACACGCTCGCTTCCGCGTTCTGCATGTCGTTGATGATGCGCTGGCAATCCTCGAGAAACGCCGAACCCTCGAACGTCAGCGTGAGCTTGCGCGTCGTGCGCACCAGGAGCTTGACGCCGAGCCGCTCCTCGAGCGCGTCGAGGCGGCGGCCGATGATCGCCGGCGCGACTCCTTCCGCATGTGCGGCCGCCGACAGGCTGCCTTTTGCCGCGACAGCGGCGAACGTTTCGATCTGTTTGAACCGGTCCATGACGCTCGCGAGAGGACGGCATCGCCGCCCTTCAAATAGCTTGAGCCGCTCAGATTAGGTATATGAAAGTAAAAGATCAAGTGATGTTTAGCGTATTTTTTAGCATCTTCTATCACGAATACAATCGACCCGACCTCTGAAACTGGAGCGCAAGGCTATGTCGGCCACAACGACACTCTCCTCTCCCGACGCCATTCTCTTCGACGCATTCGGCACGTTGTTCGACGTGCGTGCCGTGCTGGCCGCGGCAGAGCAGATGTTCCCCGGACACGGGGAACGGTTGTCGCAGCTGTGGCGACGCAAGCAGATCGAATACTCGCAGCTGCGCACGCTCGCCGATCCGGCCGGCGCGCACTACCGCCCGTTCCGGGACATCACGCTCGATGCGCTGCGGTTCGCCGCGCGCCGGCTCGGGCTCGTGCTGAACGGCGCGGCCGAGAAGCGGCTGATGGACGAATACGCGTGCCTGTCCACCTATCCCGATACGGTGCCCGCGCTGCGTAAGCTGCGCGCGCTCGACCCGCGCCGGCCGCTCGCGATCCTGTCGAACGGCACCCCGCAGATGCTCGACATCGCGATCAAGAGCGCGGGCATGTCCGGCCTGTTCGATCGCGTGCTGTCGGCCGACACCGTGCGCGCGTACAAGCCGAGTCCGGCCGCCTATGCGCTCGGCACCGCCGCGTTCGGGGCGAACCCGCGCGACATCGTGTTCGTATCGTCGAACGCGTGGGACGTCGCCGGCGCGACCTGGTTCGGCTACACGACGTTCTGGCTCAACCGCACGGGCGCGCCCGCCGAGGAGCTCGGCGCGCCGCCCGACGGCGCCGGCACCAGCATGGCCGACCTGCTCGCCTTCCTCGCCACACCCGCCCCGGCTCCGTCCGGCAGACCCGCGAACCGCACGCGCCCCAGCCCGGGTGCATGACGCTCGCGGATGCCGCCTTCCCCCTTCACCGAAACCGCAACTGACCGACCAAGGAGATGAGACTCATGAGCACCCCGATCACGCTGCCGCAAGGCATGACGATCACCGGCGAAATCAAGCCGGGTTACGAAGCGATCCTGACGCCCGACGCGCTGGCACTCGTCGCGGCGCTGCACCGCGCGTTCGAATCGCGTCGCCAGGCGCTGCTGCAGGCCCGCGTCGAGCGCACGAAGCGCCTCGACGCGGGCGAACGCCCTGATTTCCTCGCCGAGACGAAGGCGATCCGCGAAGGCGACTGGAAGGTCGCGCCGCTGCCGGCCGACCTGCAATGCCGCCGCGTCGAGATCACGGGCCCCGTCGAGCGCAAGATGATCATCAACGCGCTGAACTCGGGCGCCGATTCGTACATGACGGACTTCGAGGATTCGAACGCGCCGAGCTGGACGAACCAGATCGACGGCCAGATCAACCTGAAGGACGCGGTGCGCCGCACGATCTCGCTCGAACAGAACGGCAAGTCGTACAAGCTGAACGACAAGGTCGCGACGCTGATCGTGCGCCCGCGCGGCTGGCACCTCGACGAGAAGCACGTGACGGTCGACGGCCAGCGCGTGTCCGGCGGCATCTTCGATTTCGCGCTGTTCCTGTTCCACAACGCGAAGGAATTGCTCGCGCGCGGCTCGGGCCCGTACTTCTACCTGCCGAAGATGGAAAGCCATCTCGAGGCGCGCCTGTGGAACGACATCTTCGTCGCCGCGCAGGAAGCGGTCGGCGTGCCGCGCGGCACGATTCGCGCGACGGTGCTGATCGAGACGATCCTCGCCGCGTTCGAGATGGACGAGATCCTGTACGAGCTGCGCGAGCACAGCTCGGGCCTGAACGCCGGCCGCTGGGACTACATCTTCTCGGCGATCAAGAAGTTCAAGAACGACCGCGACTTCTGCCTGGCCGACCGTTCGAAGATCACGATGACGGTGCCGTTCATGCGTGCATACGCGCTGCTGCTGCTGAAGACCTGCCACAAGCGCAACGCGCCGGCGATCGGCGGGATGAGCGCGCTGATTCCGATCAAGAACGATCCGGAAGCGAACGACAAGGCGATGGGCGGCGTGCGCTCGGACAAGCAGCGCGACGCGACCGACGGCTACGACGGCGGCTGGGTCGCGCACCCGGGCCTCGTGCCGATCGCGATGGAGGAATTCGTCAAGGTGCTCGGCGACAAGCCGAACCAGATCGCGAAGCAGCGCGACGACGTGCAGGTCGAAGCGAAAAACCTGCTCGACTTCCAGCCGGAAGCGCCGATCACCGAAGCCGGCCTGCGCAACAACATCAACGTCGGGATCCACTACCTCGGCGCGTGGCTCGACGGCAACGGCTGCGTGCCGATCCACAACCTGATGGAAGACGCGGCGACGGCCGAGATTTCCCGTTCGCAGGTGTGGCAATGGATCCGCTCGCCGAAGGGCGTGCTCGACGACGGCCGCAAGGTCACGGCCGAGCTCGTGCGCGAATTCGCGAAGATCGAACTCGACAACGTGAAGCGCGCGGTCGGCGGCAACACGCAGCCGTACGAACGCGCCGCGGCGATCTTCGAGCAGATGTCGACGTCGGAAGGCTTCACCGAATTCCTGACGCTGCCGCTGTACGAGGAAATCTGACGGCACGTCCGTTGCGATCGGCGGCCGGCCCCACGCCGCACCGCCGGCCGCATGGAGGACGGCATGAAGGAAGCGCCCCGCGGGGCGCTTCCTTTTTGCGGCGATGCCAGCCGCCGCCGGCAGGCACGCTCAGGCGGCGGCTTCCTGCTCGCGCCGGTGCTGGACCCAGTCGCCCGACGTGATGCGCGGGCGCCCGGCTGCCGCGTGCGCGGCGACCGGATAATACAGGCAGGCATACTGCCGGCCGCCGAGCTCGACCGTTACCTCCTGCGGCTTGAACAGCGAGTCGACGCCCGGATAGACGCGCTCGATCTCGTCGAGCACCGGGACGAGCCGCTCGCCGACCTCGTAGACGTCGCCCCACACCAGCGACTTGCCGACCGTCCCGGCAATCATGCCCGGATACGTGCCGAAATCGTACAGCTCACCCGGCAGCGCGGCAGCGCCCAGCAGCGTCGGCGCGGCGATGCCGTGGCGGGCGGCCGCATGGCCGATGTCGTTGGCCTGTCCGGCTCTCAAGGTGCCATAGACGAATACGTGGCGCATCGTGGTTCTCCTCTTCAATTCGTGTGTTGCCGTGTTTGCGTGCGATCGGTGCGCGATGGGCGCGATCTGGCGCACGCATCGATAGACCGCGATACCGGCCCGATGGTTCGAACGGTCGCGCGCGCGGCTGCGGCGCCGCTCCGGATTCGCCGATGCCCACACAAAGTTCATTTGAACCCGGCATGATGACCCGACAAACCGCCGCATGCGCACGCGCTGCGCCTTCTAAAATGACGGCATCGCCGCCGCGCCGCCCGAACCGTTCATGAATCCGCCCGCTCCAGCCGACGTATCGAACCCGTACGACGTCATCGACATCCCGCCGGAATTCGCGCCGACCGCCGTTCATCCGATGCGCGTGCGCGCACGGCAGGTCGATGCCGGCCACCGCATTCCGCTGCACACGCATGCGTGGGCGCAACTCGCATACGCATCGCGCGGCGTGCTGCGCGTGGCGACGACCGGCACGACCTGGATGGTGCCGCCGTCCCGCGCGATCTGGGTGCCGCCGCACGTGACGCACGAAGTCACGATCGTCGAAGAGGCCTACTTGCGCACGCTGTACATCGACGAATCGATCGTGCCGGGCGGCCTCGATGCGTGCCGCGTCGTCGAGGTGACGGGGCTGCTGCGCGAACTGATCGTCGCACTCGATGCGCGCGAGCTGAGCACCGCGCGCGAGCACCTGCTGTGCGGGCTCGTGCTGGACGAACTGAGTCATGCCGAACCGTTGCCGCTCGCAGTGCCGATGCCCGACGAGAAACGGTTGCGTCTTCTGTGCGAATCGGTACTCGCGCATCCCGCACATGCGGAGTCGCTCGAACACTGGGCGAGCGAGGTCGGCGCGAGCACGCGCACGATCTCGCGGCTCTTCAAGCAGGAACTCGGGGTGAGCTTTTCGCAGTGGCGTCAGCAGGCGCTGCTCGCGCGGGCGATCCCGCTGCTGAACCAAGGGCGCCCGCTGTCGCATATCGCGCGCGAACTCGGCTACCAGAGCCAGAGCGCGTTCTCGGCCATGTTCCGCCGGGCATTCGGCGAAAGCCCGCGTGCGTTCATGCTGCGCGGCTACGAACATCGAGGCCCGGAAGGCCGCGGCGCGGACGACGACGCGCGGGACGACGACGGCGCGATCGACACGGCGCGCTGACCCTCGCGCGCCGGCGCGCCGGGCCGTCAGACCGGCCGCACCATGTGGCGGATCGAGCCGAGTTGCGCGAGCCGCGGGCCGGTCACCTGGTAGCCCATGCGCAGGTACAAACGCGCGGCAGGGTTGTCGACGAACACGCGCAACTGCAGTTCGTGCAGCCCGCGCGCACGTGCCCAGCGATGCGACATCTCGAGCATGTAGGTGCCGGCGCCCTGCCCGCGATGGCCGGCCGCGATCTGCACGTCGCGAATATGCAGCGAATCGCCCTCCTCGGTCACGCGCAGCACGCCGATGCGCTCGCCGTCGGCCTCGAGGATGAAGTTTTCGGATTCGCGCCAGCTCGCATAGAACAGGTCGCTGCGCCATACGAGCCCATGGCGCTTGTAGTAGCCGCCCATGTTGCCGTGCGTCAACGCTTCGGCATACGGAAAATCATCGGGCTCCGCGGGCCGGAGCTGATACAGGAGTCGCAGGTCGGTCGGATCGAGCATCGCGCAGGAGTCGGAAACGCATCCCGCCACGATAGCGCAGTCGCGTACGGATGCAATCGCGAATTTCTCGTAGGGGCGCGGTGCTCGATGCAGCATGCGGGACCACAACGCACAAACAACAATGCCCGCACGAGGCGGGCATTGTTGTTTGTTTGGCGGAGCGGACGGGACTCGCCCACATCCTGCAGGCCGCGGTTGCGCGTGCACGCGCAACCCTTCGAGTCCCGCCGGAAGCCGCGCAGGCGCCTTCCTCCACTCCGCAGTCACGCGCCCGCCAGCGGGCGCAAAACCACAACGCACAAACAACAATGCCCGCACGAGGCGGGCATTGTTGTTTGTTTGGCGGAGCGGACGGGACTCGAACCCGCGACCCCCGGCGTGACAGGCCGGTATTCTAACCGACTGAACTACCGCTCC
>NZ_LFZP01000029.1:0-90321 GCF_002925705.1 Burkholderia anthinoferrum | reverse complement strand
TGGCGGAGCGGACGGGACTCGAACCCGCGACCCCCGGCGTGACAGGCCGGTATTCTAACCGACTGAACTACCGCTCCTTGGTCTGGCTGAATCGTGAAACTGGTGGGTGCTGAGGGGTTCGAACCCCCGACCTACGCCTTGTAAGGGCGCCGCTCTACCAGCTGAGCTAAGCACCCGTTTCCGATTCGTTCCGACTGCGATCTGCGTTTCCGCATCAACAATCAGCGAGCCCGCAAGTTTAATTCATCCCCGATCATTTTGCCAAGCCTGTGCGTGAATTTTTTTAACGCCCGCGCTCGCACGATGCCGACGCGCATAAAAAAACCCGCGGGCATCGCCGCGGGTTTCGTGAACAACCGTCAACAACGACGGTCGTCAGGGTCTCAGTGCTTGACGACTTCCGTCGAGCCGGCATCCTTCGCCGCCTCGCCGACCGGCGCCGCTGCCTTCGCTTCTTCTTCCGGCGGCAGCGGAGTCGGCGAACGCTCGAGCGCGAGCTCCAGTACCTTGTCGATCCAGCGGACCGGCACGATCTCGATCGCGTTCTTCACGTTGTCCGGAATGTCCGCGAGATCCTTCACGTTCTCTTCCGGAATCAGCACGAGCTTGATGCCGCCGCGATGCGCCGCCAGCAGCTTTTCCTTCAGCCCGCCGATCGGCAGCACTTCGCCACGCAACGTGATTTCGCCCGTCATCGCGACGTCGGCCCGCACGGGAATACCCGTCAGCACCGACACCAGCGCGGTCGTCATCGCACCGCCGGCGGACGGACCGTCCTTCGGCGTCGCGCCTTCCGGCACGTGGATGTGGATGTCCTGCTTCTCGAACGCTTCGTCCTTGATGCCGAGACGCCGCGAACGCGAGCGCACGACCGAACGCGCAGCCTCGACCGACTCCTTCATCACGTCGCCGAGCGAGCCCGTACGAATCACGTTGCCCTTGCCCGGCATCACCGCAGCTTCGATCGTCAGCAGGTCGCCGCCGACTTCCGTCCACGCGAGGCCTGTCACCTGACCGACCTGGTTTTCCTTCGCCGCGAGGCCGAAGTCGTACTTGCGCACGCCGAGGAACGTGTCGAGGTTCTCGCCATCGACCTTGATCGCACCCGATGCCTTCTTCAGCAGCAGCATCTTCACGACCTTGCGGCAGATCTTCGACACTTCCCGCTCGAGCGAACGCACACCGGCTTCGCGCGTGTAGTAGCGGATGATGTCGCGGATCGCCTGTTCGGTGACCTCGACCTCGCCTTCCTTCAGCCCGTTGTTCTTCTTCTGCTTCGGCAGCAGGTAACGCTGGGCGATGCTGACCTTCTCGTCTTCCGTGTAGCCCGACAGACGGATCACTTCCATCCGGTCGAGCAGCGGCGGCGGGATGTTCAGCGAGTTCGACGTCGCGACGAACATCACGTCCGACAGATCGAAATCGACTTCGATGTAGTGGTCGGCGAACGTGTGGTTCTGTTCCGGATCGAGCACTTCGAGCAGCGCCGACGACGGATCGCCGCGGAAATCCATGCCCATCTTGTCGACTTCGTCGAGCAGGAAGAGCGGATTGCGCACGCCGACCTTCGCGAGGCTTTGCAGGATCTTGCCCGGCATCGAGCCGATGTACGTGCGGCGGTGACCGCGGATCTCGGCTTCGTCACGCACGCCGCCGAGCGCCATCCGGACGAACTTGCGGTTCGTCGCACGGGCGATCGACTGGCCGAGCGAGGTCTTGCCGACGCCCGGGGGCCCGACGAGGCACAGGATCGGCGCCTTCACCTTGTCCACGCGCTGTTGCACCGCGAGATACTCGAGGATCCGTTCCTTGACCTTCTCGAGGCCGAAGTGATCCTCGTCGAGTACCTGCTCGGCGTTCGACAGGTCGTTGTTGACCTTGCTCTTCTTGCGCCACGGCAGGCCGATCAGCGTGTCGATGTAGTTGCGCACGACGGTCGCTTCCGCCGACATCGGCGACATCAGCTTCAGCTTCTTCAGCTCGGCGTCGGCCTTTTTCTTGGCTTCCTTCGGCATGCGCGCGGCGTTGATGCGCTTCTCGAGTTCCTCGAGATCCGCGCCCTCCTCGCCCTCGCCCAGCTCCTTCTGGATCGCCTTGACCTGTTCGTTCAGGTAGTACTCGCGCTGGCTCTTTTCCATCTGGCGCTTCACGCGCCCACGGATGCGCTTTTCGACCTGCAGGATGTCGATCTCGGCTTCGAGCTGCGCGAGCAGATGCTCGAGGCGCTCGATGACCGGGAACATCTCGAGGATGTGCTGCTTCTGGTCGAGCTTGAGCGGCAGGCGCTCGGCGATCATGTCGGCGAGACGGCCCGCTTCGTCGATGCCCGACAGCGACGTGAGGATCTCCGGCGGGATCTTCTTGTTCAGCTTCACGTACTGGTCGAACTGCGACACGATCGCGCGGCGCAGCGCTTCCGTTTCAGCGCTGTCGGCGTGATCGGGCTCGAGCGGCATCACGTCGCAGGAGAATTGCGTCTCCTGTTCCTCGATGGACAACGCCTTCGCGCGCTGCAGGCCTTCGACGAGCACCTTCACGGTGCCGTCCGGCAGCTTCAGCATCTGCAGAATGTTGGCAATACAACCGACCTCGTACATGTCCTTTTCGGTCGGTTCATCCTTGGCCGCGGTTTTCTGGGCGACGAGCATGATGTGCTTGCCGCCTTCCATCGCTGCTTCGAGGGCCTTGATCGATTTCGGCCGGCCCACGAAGAGCGGAATGACCATGTGCGGGAAAACGACGACATCCCGCAGCGGCAGCAGCGGGAGCGTGATGCGTTCCGGCGGGAGAAGTTGGGTGCCTGACATTTCATTTCCCCATGAGTGGAATCAATTGTTCGGTAATTGAGGCCGCCACAACGAATTGCAAGCCTTCAAGTGCGGGAAATATTCGGTAAGAAAGTAACCACCGCGTGTCGAGTCAGAGTTACCCACAAGATAAACGAAAAAAAGCCGCCCACGGACTCATGAACGGCCTTTTTCGATGAACATCGTCGGCAAGCCGGTCAGTTCGAACCCGCCACCTTCGGCGTGTCCTCGTAGATCAGCAAGGGCTTGCCGTCCCCATCGATGACGTTCTCGTCGATGATGACCTTGCTGACCCCTTTCATCGTCGGCAACTCGTACATCACGTCGAGCAACGCCTGTTCGATGATCGAACGCAAACCGCGCGCGCCGGTCTTGCGGCGGATCGCCTTGCGGGCGACTGCCTGCAACGCGCCCGGCCGGATTTCCAGCTCGACGCGCTCCATTGCGAACAGCTTGTGATACTGCTTGACGAGCGCATTCTTCGGCTCGACCAAGATCTTCATCAGCGCGGCTTCGTCGAGCTTGCCGAGCGTCGCGACCACCGGCAGGCGGCCGATCAATTCGGGGATCAGACCGAATTTGATCAGGTCTTCCGGTTCCGTTTCGCGCAGCACCTCGCCCGCGTCGCGTTCCTGCTTGCTCTTGACCGTCGCGCCGAAGCCGATGCCGGTTTTCTCGGTACGATCGGTGATCACCTTTTCAAGACCGTCGAACGCGCCGCCGCAGATGAACAGGATGTTGGTCGTGTCGACCTGGATGAAATCCTGGTTCGGGTGCTTGCGGCCGCCTTGCGGCGGCACCGACGCCATCGTGCCCTCGACGAGCTTCAGCAGCGCCTGCTGGACGCCCTCGCCCGACACGTCGCGCGTGATGGACGGGTTGTCCGACTTGCGGCTGATCTTGTCGATTTCGTCGATGTAGACGATCCCGCGCTGGGCCTTGTCGACCTCGTAGTTGCAATTCTGCAACAGCTTCTGGATGATGTTCTCGACGTCCTCGCCGACGTAGCCGGCTTCGGTCAGCGTCGTCGCGTCGGCGATCACGAACGGCACGTTGAGCAACCGCGCGAGCGTCTGCGCGAGCAGCGTCTTGCCGGAGCCCGTCGGGCCGATCAGCAGGATGTTGCTCTTCGACAGCTCGACGTCGTCCTTCTTGTCGAGGTGCTTCAGGCGCTTGTAGTGGTTGTACACGGCCACCGCGAGGATTTTCTTCGCGCGCTCCTGGCCGATCACGTACTGATCGAGGATATCGCGAATTTCCTGCGGGCTCGGCAGATCCGACCGGGACAGGCTGGCCTCGACGCCGGCGGCAGCCGCCTCGTCGCGAATGATTTCGTTGCAGAGGTCGATACATTCATCGCAGATGAACACCGACGGGCCCGCAATGAGTTTTTTCACCTCATGCTGGCTCTTCCCGCAAAACGAGCAATACAACAGCTTTTCGCTGTTCGAACCTTTTTTGTCCGCCATGAATGTAGAGCCTCCGGACAGGTAGATGACATGATACGCCGATTGCTCCGGACGCCGCGCCTAGGGCGCGACCGGAGCCGGCTGGATGCGCTTGCCGCAGATGCTCAGGGCACTCGGGACGTTCGAGGGCGCCGGCCCGAATCGGGGCGGCACCCCGTTTAAGCTCACGGGCGCTTCAGCAGCACCTGATCGATCAGCCCGTACGCCTTCGCGTCCTCGCTCGACATGAAGTTATCACGGTCGGTGTCGCGCGCGATGCGCTCGACGTCCTGGCCCGTGTGCTGCGCGAGCAGGTTGTTCAACCGCTCCTTCAGGTAGAGGATCTCGCGTGCCTGGATCTCGATGTCGGATGCCTGGCCGCGCGCGCCGCCGAGCGGCTGGTGAATCATCACGCGCGAATTCGGCAGCGCGAAGCGCTTGCCCTTCGCACCCGACGCGAGCAGGAACGCGCCCATGCTGGCCGCGAGGCCCATGCACAGGGTCGACACGTCCGGCTTGATGAACTGCATCGTGTCGTAGATCGCCATGCCGGCCGACACCGAGCCGCCCGGGCTGTTGATGTAGAGGCTGATGTCCTTGTCGGGATTCTCGCTCTCGAGGAACAGCAATTGCGCGACCACGAGGTTGGCGGTCTGGTCGTTCACTTCGCCGACCATGAACACCAGGCGCTCCTTCAGGAGACGCGAATAGATATCGTACGAACGCTCGCCGCGGCCGCTCGTTTCGACGACGATCGGCACCAGCCCCAGCGCTTGCGCCTCGAAACCCTGCGGCGCGTTCGAAGCAAGCATGTCCAGCAATTCAGCGCGAGTGATCATTCAATGAACCTTGTTCGATTGGAAAATTGAACGGAAGGAAGCCGCCCGCTCAATCGCCATATTAATGGCAACCGTGCGCTTGACGTAAAAACGGCGTGCGGGCCGTCGCTCCGACAGCCGGCACGCCGCAAGAGCGACAGTTACGCTTGCGCCGATGCGCTCGCGAGTGCCTCGAAGCTCACTTCCTTGTCCGTCACCTTTGCCTTGCCCAGCACGAAGTCGACGACGTTGCTTTCAACGACGAACGCTTCCATCTCGGCGAGGCGCTGCTGGTTGGAATAATACCAGCGGACCACTTCCTTCGGGTCTTCGTAGCTCTTCGCGAACTCGTCGACTTCCGCGCGGATCTGCTCCGGCTTCGCTTCGAGGCCGTTCGCCTTCACCAGCTCGGCCAGCACGAGGCCCAGCTTCACGCGGCGCTCGGCCTGCTCGGCGAACATTTCGGCCGGGATCGGTGCATCCTTCGCGTTCGGCACGCCGCGCTGCGCCAGATCCTGGCGAGCCATTTCGACGAGACGTTGCTGGTCCTGCTCGATCAGCGCCTTGGGCACGTCGAGTTCGGAAATCTTCAGCAGCGCGTCCATCACCTGGTTCTTGACGATCGACTGCGTGCGGCGCTTCGCTTCGCGCTCGAGGTTTTCCTTGATCTCGGCGCGCATCTTCGTGAGGTCGCCGTCTTCGATGCCGAGCGACTTCGCGAATTCCGCGTCGATTTCCGGCAGGTGCGGCCATTCGATCTTCTTCATCGTGACCGTGAACTGCGCCGTTTTGCCGGCGACGTCCTTGCCGTGGTAGTCGTCCGGGAACTTGAGGTCGAACGTACGCTGTTCGCCGACCTTCAGGCCGAGCGCCGCCGTTTCGAATTCCGGCAGCATGCGGCCTTCGCCGAGCACGAACGGGAAATCTTCGGCCGTGCCGCCCTGGAACGCGACGTCGTCGATCTTGCCGACGAAGTCGACCGTCACGCGGTCGCCGTTCTTCGCCGCGGTGTCCGCGCCGCCGTCGCCGTGCTCGCCGGCTTCGCCGCGTGCGTGGTAGTGCACGCGCTGCTTGCGCAGGATGTCCAGCGTGCGGTCGATTTCGGCGTCGCCGATCGTCGTGGTCGAGCGCTCGACTTCAGCCGTCGCCAGATCGCCGATCTTCACTTCCGGGTAGACCTCGAACGTCGCGTCGAACGCGTATGCGTCCTCGGCCTGTTCCTGCTTCGGCTCGAAGCTCGGCTGGCCGGCGACGCGCAGGTTTTCCGCGCGGCTGATCGTGAAGAATTCCTGGCCGATCTTGTCGCTCAGCACTTCCGCCTCGACCTGACCCGCGTACTGTTGCGCGACCATCTTCAGCGGCACCTTGCCCGGGCGGAAACCCGGCATGCGCACGTTCTTCGCGAGTTTCTGGATGCGGGCGTCGATTTCCTTCTGCACGGTGTCTTTCGGCAAAGAAATCGTCACACGGCGTTCAAGCTTGCCGAGGTTCTCAACAACGTTAGCCATGGCTTCAATCGTCCTAAAATTATTCGAGCGAATCGGGTTTTCCTTGCCGTGCCTGCCTGCGGCGCGAGGTGCGCACACTCACACGCCGCGCCGGGGCGCCACGCCATCCCTGCACGCGCCGGATGGCTAGCGCAAGCGGCTCGGAGCACGGCTTTGGCCGGAAGAATCGACTATTCTAGCAAACAATTTTCCTCATACCGCCAGATCGGCGCGATACAGGCTGTCCCAGCCCTGTCGGCGGCCCGTCGCACGCCCCTGCACGCGGATCGTCGCTATGCCGAACGGCGTATCCTCCCCGGCCCCGCCATCCTGTAAGCTCCGATAACGTGCGGGCCACCGTCGTGGCCCGACCTTCATACCAATCACGCCTTTCGGAGACACCATGCCGCACCGCCCGTCCGCGCCTGTCGTCGTCATCGCGCCCGATTCGTTCAAAGGCTCGCTTTCCGCCGAGCAGGTCGCGGACGCGATCGCCACCGGCATTCGCCGTGCCCGGCCCGATGCCGTCGTGCGCTGCTGCCCGATGGCCGACGGCGGCGAAGGCACGCTCGACGCGATGCTGGCGGGCGGCGGTACGCGGCGCACGCTGCGGGTGGCCGGCGCGTCGCTCGCGGCGCGCGATGCGGCAGTCGGCGTGATCGACGCGCGCACCGCGATCGTCGAGACGGCCGAGATCGTCGGCATCACCGACCCGGTCGGCATGAGCGTGCCGGTCGATGCGCGCAGCACGCGCGGGATGGGCGAAGCGATCCGCCTGCTGCTCGACGAAGGCGTGCGCCGCTTCTTCGTCGCGCTCGGCGGCAGCAGCACCAACGACGCGGGCGCGGGGCTTCTCGCGGGCCTTGGCCTGCAGTGCCTCGACGCGAATGGCCAGCCGGTCGAGCCGGTGCCGTCGCGGCTCGCCGACGTCGCGCGCATCGACGCATCGGGGCTCGATCCACGACTGAAGGAAACCGAATTCATCGGCATGTCCGACGTCGACAATCCGCTGACGGGCGCGCATGGCGCCACCGCGGTGTTCGGTCCGCAAAAGGGCGTGACGGCAACGCAGGTCGCGACCCTCGATGCCGCCCTTGCCCGCTTCGCCGATCTGCTCGAGGCCGCGCTCGACCGCGGCGGCCGCGATCTGCCGGGCGCGGGCGCCGCGGGCGGCCTCGGTTTCGCGCTGCACATGCTCGGCGCACGCTTCGAGGCAGGCGCCGAAGTGGTCGCGCGCCAGGTCGGGCTCGACGCCGCACTGGCCGGCGCCGACTGGCTGATCACCGGCGAAGGCCGCTCCGACGTGCAGACGCTGCACGGCAAGGCGCCGTTCATCGCGTGCCGGCACGCGCGGGCCGCCGGCGTCCCGGCGTCGCTGCTGTCGGGCGCGGTCGATCCGGCCGCGCTGCCGCGCCTGTCCGAGCATTTCTCCGGCTGCTTCTCGCCCGCTCCCGGGCCGATCACGCTCGACGTCGCGATCCGCGATGCGGCGAATCTGCTCGCGAACGAAGCAGAACAGTTGACACGGCTGAAGTACGGCGCACACTGACCGTTGACCCGAGCGCGCGATACAGGAACAATCGGGCCCGCCCTTTTTCTTCAGGATTCGACATGAAAGGCCGCCAAGCCGGGCTCGATCAGTTTCTGACCTATCGCCTCCATGTGCTCACGAAGCACTCCGACCGCGGAATCGGCGAGGTGTACCGGCACAAGCTCGACATTTCGCTGCCCGAGGCGCGCGTGATCGCCGCCGTCGGCGCGTTCGGTCCGTTCTCGATCATGGATCTCGCACGCCACACCAATCTCGACAAGAGCCAGGCGAGCCGCGCGGCCGAAGCGCTGCTGCGCCAGGGGCTGCTCGAGCGCGGCGCGAGCGAGGAGGACGGCCGGATCGTGCTGATCGCGCTGACTGCCGACGGCCGCGCGCTGTATCGCAAGATCATGCCGATCGTGCGCAAGTGGAACGACGGCTTGCTCGCATGCCTGTCCGACAGCGAACGTCAGACGTTCGAGCGGCTGCTCGACAAGGTCGTCGCGCACGCAGTCGAACGCGACGACTGAGCGTCGCGTCGGCCCCGGCATCGCCGGACGGCCGCTTGCCGCGGGCCGCATTGATCCGATGAATCAGACTGGCCGCGCGGGTCGCGTCACACGCGATCCGGGCGGCCGGTTTTGCATCACGCGGCGATCTCGCGCGAAGCGCGCGTTGCCGGCAGCCGCGCATTCGCGCCGGCCTGGCGCACACTACAACCCGCTGTTCGTCGCGCGCTGACGCAACAATCCGAGCACTGCGTCGCAGTACGGGGTCGACACGCCAAGCTTGCGGCCGAGTTCCGGAAACACGCCGAGAATCGGCCCGATCTCGAGCGGGCGCCCCGCTTCGAAATCCTGCAGCATCGACGTCTTGAACGCGCCGAGCTTGCGCGTGACCGCGATCCGCTCAGGACCGCTCATCCCGGTGGACAGGCCGAGCTTCGCGCCGATCGCGGCCGCCTCCTCCATCATCCGCAACGCCAGATCCTGCGTGAACGGATCATCCAGCAACTGCTCGGCCGTTGAACCGGTCAGCGCGCTCAGCGGATTCATGTTCATGTTGCCCCAGAGCTTCGTCCAGATCTCGGTCCGGATCGCGGGCGTCGACTCGACGTCGAAACCGCCGGCCGAGAGTGCCGCGGCGAACCGCGCCGTGGGCACGTCGAGCCGCGGATCGGGGGTGCCCACGATCAGCCGGTTGCCGCGCCCGCGCCGCACGACGCCCGGCGCGTCGGTACTCGACGACAAGTGCACGACGCAGCCGATCGCCCGCGCGGGCGGCAATGCCGCCGACACCGCACCGGCCGGATCGACCGCCTCGAGCGGCACGCCGTCGAGCGCTCCTTCGAGCCCGTGCGTGAACCACCACGGCAACCCGTTCATCGCCGCGACGATCACGGTGTCGGGCCCGACCAGCGGCGCAATGCGCGCGGCCAGCGCCGGCAGCGCCTGCGCCTTCAGCGCGATCACCACGTAGTCCTGCACGCCGAGCGCGGCCGCATCGTCGCTTGCCCGCACCGGCACCGACGACGTTGCGCCCGCCTCGTCGATCACGCGCACGCCATGCGTATTCAGCGCATCGAGCGTCGCGCCGCGTGCGTACGCGCTCACGGTCATGCCGGCTCTGGACAACGCGGCCGCGAGCAATCCGCCGATCGCGCCGACCCCGACCACCGCCGCGCGCACCGACCCTGAATTCGTGTCGTTCATGATGGGATTCCGTCTTTCGAGAGCAGACGAGCATAACGCTCAATAGTTGCGGGCACAACCATTCCGACAACGCCGGCCGCTCCCTGCGGCACCCGGTCATGCGTGCGCGTCAGCGCGGCATGCCGCCGGCTTCCACCGCCTCGTCGTCGGCCGTACCGCTCGTCGTCGCACCGAGCACGCCGGCTATCTGGCTCTTGTCGTGCATGCCGAGCTTGCGGTACGCGCAGCGCAGGTAATGGCGCACGGTCGTCGGCGAGATCGCCATCTGCTGCGCGACTTCCTTGTGCGAGCGCCCGGCACCGTAATAGCGGATCGCCGCGAGCTCGCGCGGGCTGAGCCGGTCGAGCAGCGAGCGCGGCCGTGCCTCGATCTGGAACAACCCCGCGACGGGCACGCACTGGATGCGCAGCGCGTCGCCGACGAACGGCTGGCCCGACTGGCGTCGCAGGTGCGCGACGAGCGCCTCCGGCACGCGCGGGCCCGCCCAGGCCGGCCACTCGGCGCGCAGCACGTCGTCGAAACCGGGGTCGGCATGGTGCAGCACGCCGAAGTTGTCGCACAACGCTCGCGCGGCCGGGGCGACCGTGTCGGCGCGCTCGCGTTCGCGCGTGAGCTGCGCGGCGCGATTGATCGTCAACGCCGCCGCGAGGTGCGGAATGAGTTCCTCGAAACGATGTGCGTCGTTGTCGCCGAACGGCCGATTCAGGCCCTGGCGGTAAATCGACACGAACGTCGTCAGGCCGAAGCGGCGATCGATCGTACAGACGAACATCAGTTGCGCGAGCCCGTACTTCACGCACCAATCGCGAAATCGTGCATCGAGCCCCGGCTCGATGACCGTCAGCCGCACCGCGCGACCGTGCGCGCCGTGCAGCGTGCGGTGCGCGAGCGGATCGCAATCGCGCACACGCTTCCAGTCGGTGAAGAACGCATGCGGCAACCGGTACAAAAAGCTGTTGTGCATCACGGGGCCGGTCGGCACATGGGTCGCGACGCCCGTCCACGCGGCATCGAACGGAATGAGGGCCTGCAGCAGCGAAAAGAACCGGTACTCGAATTCGCCGATGGCGGACTGCGCGGCCACCGCGTACAGGTCGAGCAGCATCAGGCCGAGTTCGCGCTGCGGCGCGTCGCCACGCGTGACGCCGTCGAAATCGGCGCGCCGGGACGGCCGCGTCGGCCACGCGAATTCGTCGAGCACGATGGCGGCCGGCACGTCGCGCAGCGCGTCGAGGTCCTGCCCGATATCGGTCGTGATCCTCACTTTCCGCTCTCCTGCCCGGTCGGGCTGCTGATGTGCGCAACGACACGGCCGATTATAGCGAGCCGCTTTTTTGGCGGGCCACGGTGCCGGAACGCTCGTCAACCCCATCCATTTGAACGGTGCACCGCGCATTGCTGCTGCGCAGCACCGCGCGCGCCGGCATCGCACGGCGTTCATGCGGGGCACCGCGGGTTTTCCGCACCGTTCATCTGGACGACTGTTCGAAGGTTTTCCCGCTACGGACACTGCGTCGCGACGATACCAACGACAAATCGATGCAGCACGGTATGGAGAACCCCACGTGACGACACCCCGCTTCATCCGCATGGCCGCGGCCGCCGCGACGCTCGCCGCATGCGGCGGCGTTGCGCACGCGCAGTCCGCCCTCACGCTGTACGGCGCGCTCGACGCCGGCGTGCTGTACCTGACGCACGCCGACGGACATCAGTCGGCCGTGCGATTGCAAAACTACGGCATCCTGCCTTCGCAGATCGGGATCAAGGGCCACGAGGATCTCGGCGGCGGCTGGCGTGCGCTGTTCAAGCTCGAACAGGGCCTCAACCTCAACGATGGCACCGCGACCGTGCCCGGCTATGCGTTCTTTCGCGGCGCATACGTGGGGATCGCGGGGCCGGTCGGCACCGTCACGCTCGGCCGCCAGTTCAGCGTGCTGTTCGACAAGACGCTGTTCTACGACCCGCTCTGGTATGGGTCGTACAGCGGCCAGGGCGTGCTCGTGCCGATGAACGCGAACTTCATCGACCACTCGGTCAAATACCAGTCGCCGACCTTTGCCTGCTTCGACGTCGAGGCGCTCGCCGCGACCTCCGGCGTCGCCGGCAATACGCGCGCCGGCCGCGTGCTCGAGCTCGGCGGCCAGTACACGAGCAACGGCCTGTCGGTCGGCGCGGTGCTGCATCAGGCGCACGGCGACGTATCGGCGGCCGGCGACGCCTCCGCGCGGCGCCGCGAACTGGGCACGCTCGCCGCACGCTATGCGTTCGCCGCGCTGCCGCTCACCGTCCATGCAGGCGTCGAACGCCTGACCGGCGACCTCGACGCGGCGCGCACGATCGTGTGGGGTGGTGCGCGTTACCTGATGTCGAACGGGATTGGCCTGAACGCCGGCGTCTACCACACCGATTCGCGCACGCCGGCGATCGGCCACCCGACGCTGTTCATCGCGAGTACCACGTACGCGCTGTCCAAACGCACCGTCGCCTACGTGAACCTCGGCTATGCGCGCAACGGCGGCCAAAGCTCGCAGACCGTCTACGAATACGACCCGACACCGCTTGCCGGCGCGTCGCAGTTCGGCGCGATGGTCGGCATGTACCACCTGTTCTGATTCCCTCGACGAGATCCCGCCATGAAAATCCTGTCCCCGGATGCCGCCCGCTCGCCCGACGGCCGCGCGTCGACGTTCGCACGCTCGACCCTCGTCGCGCTCGTCGTGTTCGCGGCCATCACGCCGCTGTTGCTGCTCGTCGCGCCCGCCGTCGCCGGCCAGCTCGCGACGCAGCTCGGCTTGACCGCATCGCAGATCGGCACCTACTTCTTCGTCGAACTCGGCGCGTTCAGCCTCGCGACCGTGCCGTCGTACCTGTGGCTCGGCCGGATCGACGCGCGCCGCGTCGCCGCGTTCGCCATCGCGCTGTTCGGCGCGGGCAACCTGCTGACCGCGCTGTGGATGCCCGGTTTTGCCGCGCTGCTCGCGCTGCGCGCCGTCACCGCGCTCGGTGGCGGCTCGCTGATGGTGCTCTGCATGACCAGCGCCGCGACGAGCGGAAACAGCGACCGCGTGTACGGCCTGTGGGTCGTCGGCCAGTTGATCGCGGGCGCGATCGGCCTGTTCGTGCTGCCGCACGTGTTCGCCGCGTTCGGGCTGCGAGCGCTGTACGTCGCGCTCGCGGTGCTCGCGCTGCTCGCGGCGCCGCTGTCGCGCGGCTTTCCGTCGTCGCTCGGCATGCGAACGGCATCCGCGCGCACCGCGCACGGCGACGCGCCCCAGACGCCCCGAAGCTTCGTGGTGCTCGCCATCGGCGCGGTGCTGACGTTCTATCTCGCGATCGGCAGCGTATGGACGTTCGCGAGCCGCGCGGCGGCCGAGGCCGGGCTCGATCCGCAGTCGACCGGCAACGTGCTCGCGATCGCGAGCGTGATGGGCATCGCCGGCGCGGCGCTCGCATCGTGCGCGGGCGGCCGGCTCGCGCGGCGCGCGATGCTCGCGGCCGGCTACGCGCTGCTCGCGGCATCGCTCGTCGCGCTCGCCGCGATGCGCCACGGCGGCAGCTACAGCGCGGCGATCTTCGGGTTCAAGTTCGCATGGACCTTCGTGCTGCCGTTCATTCTCGCGACGGTCGCGCAGATCGACACGTCTGGGCGGCTCGTCGCGACGCTCAACTTCGTGATCGGCGCGGCGCTCGCCGCGGGCCCGCTGCTGGCCGGCCTGATGCTCGACGCCGGCGGCACGATGCGCGCGCTGTTCGTGGCCGCGACGGCCGTCGCGATCGTGTCGTTCGCCGCGCTGCGCCACATCGATCGCCGCGCGCGCCCCTCCGTTTCCTCCCAACCGTGACAGGTCAAGCACCCATGAATCGCACTGCCTTCTTCACCGACGAACGCACTTTCTGGCACACCGGCGGCACGCACGCGCTGTTCCTCCCGGTTGGCGGCTGGGTCCAGCCGCCGTCGAGCGCGGGCTACGCGGAATCGCCCGATTCGAAGCGCCGCTTCCTGTCGCTCGTGCAGGCGTCGGGGCTGGCCGCCCGGCTCGACCTGCGTGGCGCGGCACCCGCGACGACAGCCGACCTGCTGCGCATTCATCCGGCGCACTATCTCGACGCGTTCCGCGCGCTGAGCGACGCGAGCGGCGGCGACCTCGGCGATCTCGCGCCATTCGGCAAGGGCAGCTACGAGATCGCCGCGCTGTCGGCCGGCCTCGCGATCGCGGCGGTCGACGCGGTCGTCGGCGAGCGCGCGGCGAATGCGTTCTCGCTGTCGCGTCCGCCCGGCCATCATTGCCTGCGCGACCGCCCGATGGGCTTCTGCCTGCTCGCGAACATCCCGATCGCGATCGAGGCCGCGCGCGCGAAGCACGGCATCGAGCGCGTCGCGGTGATCGACTGGGACGTGCATCACGGCAACGGCACGCAGTCGATCTACTACGACGATCCGGATACGTTGACGATCTCGCTGCACCAGGATCGCTGCTTTCCGCCCGGCTACAGCGGCGCGGACGACCGAGGCGAAGGCGCGGGCATCGGCTCGAACCTGAACGTGCCGCTGCTCGCGGGCAGCGGCGACGATGCCTACCGGTATGCATTCGATCGGATCGTGCTGCCGGCGCTCGCCCGTTTTCGCCCCGAGCTGATCGTCGTCGCGAGCGGCCTCGACGCGAGCGCGGTCGATCCGCTCGCGCGCATGCAACTGCATACCGACAGCTACCGGTTCATGACCCGCGCGGTGAAGGACGCCGCGCAGCGTCATTGCGGCGGGCGGCTCGTGATCGTTCACGAAGGCGGCTATTCGGAGGCGTACGTGCCGTTCTGCGGGCTCGCGATCATCGAGGAACTGGCCGGCATTCGCACCGAGGTCGCCGATCCGATGCTCGATCTCGCGATCGCGCAGCAGCCGGGCGAACGGTTCGTCGCGTTTCAGCGCGAACTGCTCGACGAACTGGCCGCGTCGTTCGGGTTGTAACGGGCGGGAACGGACGTGGCAAGGGCCGGCCCGCGCCGGCCCTTGCGCGATCCGCGCGGATGGGGTTTCCTGTGCCTTTACCCTTGTTCCGGCACGAGGCCGCACTCTTCCGATGAAATCGTCCCCGCGCGATCACGACGACAACACCAAAACGCGCCGCCAGCCGTCGAAGCTGGCCTTGAACATCGCCGCCGTGACGGTCGGCCTGATCACGTTCGCGATCGGTGCGGCGTGGGTGATCTATAGCTGGGTCGTCGATCGCGAAGCGCAGTATTTCGCGATTCCGCTGGTGTTCTCGGTGCCGGTGATCGTGGCCGTCGCGATCCGCAGCTTCTGGGAATAGGCGTGGCGGAAACGACGAAGCGGCGCGCTCGGGCGACGCGCGGCGCTTGCTTGTCGAACGACGCAGCGCTCTGAATGGTTGCGTCATATTACACATCGCCGATTTACCGTGCCTGCGCGAACGGCATCATCGCCGCTGAGGGCCATCAACAAAAAAGCGCTGCGGTCAGCCGACCGGCAGCGCTTTTTCGCGAACGGCCCGTGACGGGGCACGTTCGACTTCTGGTGCTGAGGCCGGAGCCACATTAAAAGCGCTCTTCCTTTCTGTTATTGGCATTCTGCGAGTTCGTATTTTCCAGATGCCCCCGCATATGCCCCCTTGCGCTCAACCTGTCGGTTTTGTGTCTCATCGGCACAACACATCGACAGATTCAATCATCGCGCAAGGAGATCGTCATGGCAAAGAACTTCGCGGGGGCATTTCGTGTTTCGTTGGCCGTTGCTGTACTGCTGGCATGTGCCGCATGTGGTGGCGGGGACGACCCCGGTCCTCTGGTAGCACGCAATGCGACGGCCGGCGGACAAGTCGGACCAGCGCTTCGGGCGTGTGAGGCACCCGAGGCGCCCTGCCCGGCATCGCAAGCTCAAGGCGGCTTCCGGAAGTGACGACGCGCCGTGAAGCTCTATTCGACTTCTGATACTGCCGGCTCAATCCGCAAGGCATTTGCGGGCTTCACTCATGTCCTGGTGAACCGCGGATACACCACGATCAAGCCGGCGTTCTTCAAGAGCGCGTCGATCGCCGATCTCCCCGTCTATGTGTGGGCGTGGTGGGATCGCGCGAGCGACGGACAACTGGCGAGATGGCGGGAAAACGGCGGCGTCTTGCTTGATCGCTACACGTATTCGGATCGGGCCGGCGCGGCGGACGTCCTTGTATTCGCGGAATGCCCGATGACGATGGACCGGCTGACCCGCTCTCACGCCAATACTTCCGAATACACCGTGATCCCGGTACCGCACACCTGGCGCGTACACGAGGAATGCATCGACCTGCGCACGCCGCGCGTCGAAGATTTACGCGCGATCTGGAGCGCATGCCGCGGACGACGATTGACGGACGAGCAACTTGAGGCCGAGACAGGAATTCCTCGCCAGCGCGTGACATACATGCGCAAGAGTCTGAAGCCAGTCGAGGAATGGGAACTGCGTCCGCGGTTGGCACCTGACGGGCCCGGATTGGTACCCGCTTGGGATTGGATCGGGTCCGGACGGACCGAGTTGAAGAAGGTGGCACGCGAAGAAGGTCACAAGGCCGCCATCAAGGAGATGGCGCGCCTCGGGCACATCTCCTTGACAAAGTGGCAGGTGTACCGCATCGACGAACCCGATTGGGACCTGCTTGAACGAAAGCGCCTGCAGGCTATTGCTGATCTTGCTGAAGTTCGATCACTTGTTGAATCTCTGCCGGACCACCTTCAAGCTTGATGACGGTCTGGCGGATCTCTTTGATGCGCGGGGCGTTGTCGTGATACAGCTGGTTTAGCTCGGACAGAGCGTGTTCGATCTCCCGATCGCCAACCGCGCGCTGTTCGCCGCCACGCAGAGCGATCGCAGCCTGCAGCTTGACCTTCGCCATCGCCGCGCTGTCCTTGTGATCCATCGTCGCCAGACCATGAAGTTCCTCGAGTCCGACAACCTTGTATGCGCGGGTGAGATCCGCTACTCGGATTTCGAATTGCTCGCTGCTCATCCTCGAGTATGCCGGATCGACCTTGACCCTCTCGATAGCCGCGGCGAATCCCTGAAGGTCAGCCGATGCACGGATGTATCCGTCCAACTCGTGGGCGGTGCAGTCGAGCGTCGAGGCAGCCAGGAAAATGTCTCCCTTGGCTTCGGTCAGAGCGGTCTTGATCGATTCTTCGGAGATCAAGCCGGCGCGCATGGATCGTCTCATTTCAGTAACTCAGCCCTTTCGCGTAGCCCATCTGCTGCAAGTCGGGCAGTTGCTTCTTCAGCCGGCCAACACCGATGTCCGTGCGGTAGAACGGGCTGTTCGGGATCTTCACCTTCTTGATCGCGCTGTAGGCCGACCGGCGTGCGCCAGTGATCGTCTCTCCGGTGCCCGTCGCGATCAGCACGTAATCGCCAGCCGTCACGGGCCCCGGCAGGTCAACGACCTTGCCGTTCACCTCACGTGGCGCCGTGCCCATCATCACCTCGGAGAAGTGCAGGTGCTCCATGTCCTCGGCGCCGTAGATCGGGATGCCGCATAACTCCTTGTTCGTGATCTTCGAGTACGGGAAGTCGGGTAACGCCATCAGTACCGAAATACACACCTCGTCCATGCGGATCTTCAGCGTGTCGCGGCCCTGGATCTTGTCGGCCATCCACTGCGCCGGATCGCCCTCGATCAGTGCGGTCAGGTTGTGCCGGATCGGCCAGCCATCACGCATGGTCCACTCGAGCGGATACGGGCCCTTCCCATCGGCCGGGATCATACAGTTCACGTCGACGTACCCGACGTATCCGATCCGCTTCAGGTGCTCGGTGGCAGGCTTCAGTACCTCGTCGGCAAGCTTTGACTGCCGGACGACGCGCACTGTGGTGCCCATTTCGCCCGTGTTCACGCCCAGGTCGCCGTTCATCAGCTTCTTGTTTTCCCAGTTCTCGACCCAGCCCTTCGACCATCCATCGGGCCCGAAGAAACCGCCCACGGCCATTTCGATGCCGCTGATCTTCTCCTGCAGGATGAAGCCGTCCTTGCGCGCAGCCGATCGGTACTTGTCGATCTTGTTCCAGCGCCCGAGCATGTAGACCATGTCGGCCGCGCTGTCGGCGACATAGGACATCGCGCGCTCGCCGTCGCCGGACGGCTTTGAGACGAACGCCTTGCCCTGCTTCTTCACGTAGGCGATCGCTGACTCGTAGTCATGGAAGGTCTTGCCGGGAATGATCCGCATCCCGCACTCTTCCATGACCCTCTGCCCGGCCTCGCGATCAAGCTCCCATTCGACGGCCGCCAAGTTGCAGCCGTAGATCGGGTACCCAATCCGGCGGTACGGCTCGAGCATGTCGAGGTAGCTGACGTTGTCGGGCGTGTAGATCAGGTCCGCCCAGCCGAGCCACTTCCGCCGCAGTTCGTCGTAGTCGCGGATCTTCGGCACGATGCCTTCGCCCGCATGACGATCGGTGCCGTCCGGGCGTGGCTTGTCGTACCAGAGAACCTGGTGGCCCCACTCCTGGCAGCGCATCAGCCAATCGAGGCAGTTCGAACCGACGTCGATCGCGAGGATTCTCATGGGGTAGGCGGCCGCTGAAGGAGTTGTTCGGTGATGGCAGGACCAGCGCGGTTGTACAGATTCGCGGCCGCCCAAGGCACCGCGGCGGCGGCTGGATTGACCCCGAACCCCGCGCCGCCGAGCAGACCGGCCACGATGCCGCGCTCGGCAGTGTTCGACGTGCCGGGCTCGCGCAGAAACAGTGAACCAATGTCCGCCAGCTTGCCCAGTTCGCCGCCCTGGCCCATCGCCATCGCGCGCTTGCCGTATGCATTCGACGTGACCGCGCCCATCAGCGCCTTGGGGCTGATATTGCCGCCGGGGGATTTCGCAACGAGCGGCTCGATCGTCTTCCCGATCGCATACTGCCGGCGCGCGGCCGCGTAGCGCGCAGCTTCGTCTGCCGACAGCTGAGGCAGGAACGCGTCTTCGATTTCTCCCTGCAGATCGCTCAGCGCATGCCGCAGATCGCCATTGGACGTGCTGCGGATCGTCGACTTCAGCTTCGTCAGGAACGGCCGCAGCTTCGTGCCGTCGAGCTGACGAGCCGCCGACGTCGCGCCACCGCCGGTGAGCTTCTGGCGCGGGCCGGCGAGCGCCTCCAGATCGTTGATGTACCCCTGCACAACGCCTTGCACTTCTGGCAGTTGGTTGCCCTTCGCGCGCTGCAGGCGGTTCAGGAACGCGTTGTCGACCGGGATGCTGTGCGCGGCCGTGATCGCGTCGATCTCTGTCCCCGACTTCTTCATCGCGTTGGCGTAGACTTGGCGCGTCAACTTGTCACCTTCGCCACCGATCGCGTGAATCAAGCGCTGGTTGAACACGCGCTGGTTCGCGCCCGACGTCTCGCCGGAGAACGGCACGTCCGACGACAACTGCCCGGCGATGCGCCCGAATTTGTTCTCGTACATCTGGTCCGGCCGGAAGCGGAAGCCCATCTCGTGCGCCTCGCGCGCGAGCCGAAGTGTCTCCGGATCGACTTCAGGCAGCGCACGAGCAGCGGCGCGCACGGCACCGCGGCCGACGGCATTCGCCCCAGCGCGCGCGGCGCCGGCTGCGCCTTCACCGGTCGCGAGCACGCCGCGTGGCACTTCCGGGATTCGCGAAATCATCGGCGATTCGACCGGCAATCCCTGCAGTGCGTGCATCAGCCCCGAATTGCCGAGCGCCTCGACATCGGCGCGGCCGGCCTCGGTGCGCGGCTGGTACGTCAGTTTGCCGGCCAGGGTGGCGCCCGCGAGGCCGCCTTCTTCGATGCCTTGTTGCGTGCCGTACTTGCCGCTCGTGAGCGTCTTGCCGATGCCGTATGCGGCGCCCACGGGCGCGGCCAACGCACCGGTCACCGTTGACAGACCGGCCTCGCCGAGCCCGACCGCGCTTTTGCCCAAGCCGAGCAGGCGCTCCGCGATGGTGTCGGCGTGCTTCGACGCCGTGGCGGGCGCCGGGCTATCAGGCGGCAGACGATTGAGAGGTGCCACGGGGCCGCGCGGCGTTGCTGCTGGTGCGCCGCCGTACCTATCCCACGGCCCGGTTGCGGACGCGGCCGTGTCCTGCGCGTATTTTTCCCACGGGCCGGCCATTACATCTTCTCCCAGTTGCTTTGCTTCGACGGATCGCCGCCCTTGAACCGGTAGCCGCCCTCGATCGTGCCGACCGCCGGCGCGCCTTCACCGCGGCCGGAAATGCGAGCCTTCTGTTGTGCCTGCACTTCGGTCGGCGCCTGGCGGGCCGCCGACATTTCCTTTTCCATCATTGACAGCACCGCATTCAGCTGCTCCGGCGTGCTGGCGGTGGACAACAGCTCGCGTGCGTGCTCCTTGTCCGACACTGTCGGCACGCCGGTCGGGCTGATCGCGCGAGCATAGGCGTTCACCGACGTATTCAGCGCCGTGCCAAGCGCAACGACGCGGGGATCGCCTGTACCCGTTTGCGCTGCCTGCATCGCGCGGTTCACGCCGGGGAACTCGGTACGCGGCAGCGCGGCAGATGCCTCGCGCACGAGCGGGAAAGTCTTCTGCGCTTCGGCGACAGCCATGCCGATGTTCGCCGCGCGCGTTGCACCGGTGCGGGCAGCCGCTTTCTCGCCCTGGAAGCCAGCATTCGCTGCGGCGATGTCCGCGCCGGTACCACCCGCTTCGCGCTCCTGCCGCATCACTTCGCGCCGCAGCGCGATGATGTTCTTCGCGCCCTGCGCGCCGCGGCCGAGGTTCTGATAGACCGACGTATCGCCCGCACGTGCCTGCTCCGCGAGAAACTTCAGGTCTTCTGGCGAGAACTTTGCATCGTCGCCCATCCCCATTGCGAGCGTTTGCCGGCGAAGCGCAATCGATTCAGCCCGCAGCGCATTAGACTCAGCACGCGCCTGCCTACGGTCTTCGCGATTCAGTGCGTTGTCCTCCGCGCGTTGACGCAATGCGTCGTAGCGCTCCTGCAACTGCGCGATCTGCAGTTGGTGTTGGAACTGCTGCTGAATCTGCGCGGCCTGCTGCTTGGCCTGCGAATCGAGAATCGGTGTCAGCTGCTGCAGACCGGCCATCAGGTCCGCGCCCGATAGTCCTTGGTCCTTCAGCACCTTGATTGCGTTGTCGAGCGTGAGCGGGCCGCCGGGTTGCTGCGTGCCGTTGAGCGAAGGAGCCGGGGGTGCGGGAATTTGAGCGGGCCCAGCCTGCGCCGGGCTACCGGCTGCGGGCATCGGCTGAAAAGGCGGCAGTGGCGGTTTGCCGGGCGCACCGGTGCCACGGCCCATTCCCGCAGGCATGCCGGGCGGTAGCGGCGGAATCTGACCCGCCCCAGCGCTCGGTTGCTGCATCGGCACCGATGGTTGACCCGGATTCGGGGCTTGAGGCGGCGGGGGCGGCATCTGCGCGGGTTGCTGTTGCTCCCCGAGCAGCATGGGCAGTGCATTGCCTGCGGCCGTCAGGGCTGCCTGCTGCCGCTGTCGATCCTGTTGTTGCTGTTGAAACTGCGCGAGCTGGATCTGGGCGTACTGACGCCGCATGGCGTCTTCCTGCGCCTGCTGCTGGTACTGAAGGAAGTACGGGAGCCCCGCGAGCCCGGCCATTTTTTACCTCACATCGTGAAGCCGTACGAGTTCCCGCCGCCCGAGTAGTACGGGCTGGAACTGAACGCGCCGCTAAAGTCGCCCCCGCTGAACGATCCGCTCGCAGGACTGAAGAAGTTCGAAATGCCGTTCTGCACCTGTTGGTTATTGAACAGTCCCGAAATGCCCTGCGAAACCATGCTGCCTAGCGCCCCGGCGCCCTGCGCCTGGCTCTGGTACGGCACGGCCTGAGCACCTTGCCCGTAGTTCATGTACGGGATGATCGACCCCATGATCCCTTCGGCCGGGCCGTAGATGTTCTGGTTCAGGAACGAGCCGTACGTGTTGCCGAGACTGCCCGGCGTGCTGGCGATCGACTGGGCCACGTTGTAAGGCGTCGAGCCACCCGCCAACATGTACCCCGGTGCGGAACCGAGCTGTGACGTGCCGAGCTCACCGAACCGGCCGGCCGTATTCGCGGCGCCGGAATATGCCTGCAGCCCCTGCGCGGCGCGCTGCAGTTGGTTGTTCTGCCAGTCGATATTGAAGTTCGACAGCGCTTGATTTGTCAGCCCGGCACCCGCGCCGGACGAGCCGAGCCCATACATCGAGTTCACCGCGTTCGACTGATCCAGGACCTGTTGATGCGTCCGGTTATACAGTGCGTTCTGCGGGTCGAGGCCCATGTTGTAGACGCCCATTCCCGCATTCAGCAGGGAATTCTGCGTCGCGATATTCTCGTGCCCGTACTGGGCCATCTGGCCGGCGAGATCCCGATACCATGCGCCGGCGGTACCGGCCGCGTTCTGATAGGGGTCCCTGTAATAGTTGTTCGCATTAATCCCTTCCTGCAGGGATTGCTGACCGTACTGGTTCAGGTTGCTCGAGCCGTACGCGCCATTGATGCCCGACAACAGGTTCTGCCACGTGGTGTCGGCAGTGCCAAGCCCCGTTGGCACGTAATAGGACGGTCCGCCACCAGAGGTGCTCGGCGACGAACCACCCGATACGAGGCCGCCTACAACGGATCCGACCGCTCCAACGGCTGCTGCGAATGGCATGGCTTACCCCTTCATCAAGGTTTCGGGATCCGCTACGCTCTCGGCGTGAATGCAGAGCCACGTCAGATCCGTCAGCGCGGTGATGCGATGCGTGCGCCCCGCCTTCACTTCGAGCATGCACGGCCCGTGCAGCACCTGCAGATCACCGTCGACGTCGAGCATCGCCGTACCGTGCGCGAGATAGCTCAGGTGGTCGTAGTCGTGCACGTGCTTCTGCACTTCCTCGCCGGCGCGTAGCGTCTGCTCACGCGCGTACACGCCGCCGGCCGTGAAGTGGTGCTTGATGGTCATTTCTCGCACCGAATCGACACGATCAACGTGATCCGATCGTCGTCGCCCTCGTTGACCACCTCGTGCTCCTTCGTGTTGTCGAAATACCAGACTTCGCCCGGAGCCATCACGACGCGCTCGTCCTCGACGCGGTTCCAGCACATCGGGTTCGACTGCAGCGGCACGTACAGCTTCGTGTTGTAGTGCCGCACGTGCCAGCTGTCGTCCGCGTGCGGCAGGATGCGTTTGCCGGGCGGCACCTTCGTGATCAGGACGCCGCCCAGACGCGTGCCCTCGACGCGCGCCATCAATCCGAACACGATCGGCCGCACCTGCGGCAGCGCGTACCACTCCGGGTAGAACACTGCATCGTGCGCGTCGTTGAATCCGGTGTAGTCGCCGGCCGCCTTGTACGGCTTCTCGTCGTTGTAGCGCAGCCAGATATCCGAGACGTCGGCGTGCGGACTGCCCTCGCGCTCCGTGCGAAACGTATGGCGATCCCACAAGCCCGGCTGCCGCGCGATTGCGAGCAGGAGAGGCGCCGTGTCGATGCCGGCGGCGATGCGGACGAGGTTGTTCATTTACCTTTGACCTGCTGATAGACGTGCATACCCCCGAGGCCGAGCATGCCGATCGTGATCGTCGCGAGCTGCGTGAGATCCATTTCCGTGAGGACGATGTGATGCCCGAAAAGCGCGGAAATGTCGCTCATCGCCGGGCGCAGCACGAAGTTCCAGGCATACCCAGTCACACACACCCAGCCCATGCCACCGCGCCAGTGCTGCAGCGGGTCGCTACTCTGGGCTTCAGCCTGGTTGATCTGCATCTGCCCGGTGATCTGCGCGAGCTCGCCCGTCTGCTGAAGCTGCAGCAGCTGCAGCTTTGCCGCAGCGGCCTGCGCCGGGTCCGGCCATACGCGGTCAATGATCTTCCCGACGACGTCGGAAACTGCAGAAATCGGATCGAGGAATCCCATCACGCGGCTCCCTTCAAAAGGTTGTTGGCGATGCGGTTCGCCCACCCGTGGCTGAACGCCGGCCAGTTGTGCAGGTCGGCCAGATACTTCAGCCGGTATGCGAGGAACCGTGCAACGAGCCGCACCGGATCCGTCGAATTCACCGCGGCGATCGTCACCGGCCCAATCCGGCCGTCGGGCTTCAGGCCGGCGGCTTCCTGCAACCAGGTCACGGGCAGGCCGCCGTTGTACGCAGCGTCGAAAACCTGGAACGCCACGCGTGGATCGTACTGGTCGCAGTAGTACGGATCCCAGTAGACCCGCTTCGCGATCAACCGCGCGGTCGACTGTGGCATCGAGCGCATGTCGCCGCCGTACCCGTTCGCGCGCGCGACGCGGGCCGTGACGCCCCACATCGTTTCGCCGCCGGGGTCTGCGGGATTGTTCGAGTACCCGCCTTCATTGCCCATCAGGGCCGCGAATGCGTCGTCGAAGCTGCTCACAGCTTGCCCACCGCGTGCAGGATCTGCTCGACCTTCTGCTCGGCGGTGGCCTCGGCGTCGTTGACGATTGTGGTCACGCGCGATTCCAGGTCCGCGAGCTCCTTAGCTGCGTTGCCGAGGCCGACGATTTCCTCGACCTTTTCGACGAAGGCGCGGCCGTCATTCGCGAGAGCCTGGAAACGCGCCTCGATGGCGGATTTGATCGATTCGAGCATGTCCATCTCCTAGAGGAACTTCTTGAACCCGCCGCCCGCGCCATAAGCGGCGAGCGCGACGAGCGCGTACATGAAAACCCGCCACGCCAAGCCAAGGACGCCCCGGCCGACGTTGAGCTGGAAACGCTGGGTGATGCCGCTTTCGATCTGCTCTGCGATCGCCTTGACGTCGTCTTCGGTCAGTGTCCGGTTTCCCATGGTTTCCCCGATTTTGTGTGCGAATACGATATAGCCGTTTCCCGCCGCGTTAATTCGACGGTGCGACCGTGAAATTGTCCGTAAAGCCGGCGCGGACGATGTTTCCTGGATTGCTGTTCACTTGCCACGCCGTTGAGTTCTGTTTCGCCAGTACGATCGAGCCGCCGGTCGTGTTGTTCTTCAGCAAGATGTTTCCATTCCAGTTCGGCGCACTGCTGAACGAGATGGATACCGTATTGCCTGGCGCACCACCAGTCGTAGCCCCCAACTGAGAAATTTGTCCGCGGAACCATGGAGACGAGAATGGCGCGGTAATGCCGCCGCCTCCCGACGAGGCCGTAGCATTCCCGGTGGCGGTACCTGTTTGACCGAGAAGATCACTGAAACTGACCGGCGGCGCCGATTTCCCAGCCAGCGCGATCACCCAGCCATGGCTGAGCCAAAGCGGCAACGACAAACCAAGTTCGGTCGCGACTTGCGACATGGAAAGAGGGAACGAGGCCGGAAGCGTCATTTCACCGGCTCCAGAAGCGCCCTCAGGCGCAGGACTTCACGGGTCAGCTCGACCACGATAGCCAGCGCCGCGCTCCCCTCAGAAACGGTTAGCGTCTCGCCGCCGAACACCGCCTCAGGAATGACCTCGCGCAGGGATTGCGCCCCTACCCCGACACGCCTCTCACCGGTATCGATGCGTGTGAAGGTGCCATGCAGAACTGTCGCGACACGTTCAAGAAAATCAGATTCGAATGGCGCCCAATCTTTTTTCAGACGCTCGTCTGAAGTTGCGGTCACGTTCGATCCGCTGATCGTTCCGACAGACGTGAAATTCCCGGCTACGTTGAAATTACCGGACGTGTCAGACGACCATCGGACAAGGGCGCGACCAATGTCGTAGAAGCCTTGGAGGCCGGTAGGATTGAGGAAATACTGACCGCTCGTATTGGCGTTTGTCACGATCAGATCGATCTCGTTGTTCTGACCGCTGCCTAAGGTCACAGAAAGTCCAGTGACCGTCAGACCAGAAAACGATGGTGCCGCGGGCAACAAAGGTTGGGCGTTCGCGTTGACCTGGTTGACGATGTAGTTGAAGTCAGCCATGACCTGCGTAGCATCCGCAGTCGTCCCGTTACTCAACGTGTTCGGCAAATTCCCGATAATGGACATGACTTACCCCTGTGCGATGTACCCGGCATCCTGATACCGGGCGTAGAACGTGCCGATCTGAAATGGACTGCCGGAGTTCGTGAAAATATCGATCGCGAGTTTCGCGAATACCAACGTGTTCGGCCACGCGACCTGATTGACATCGGGGATGGCCGTCAGCGCGGTCCACAAAGCATTACCCCACGTGAAGCTGCCCCATATCGAACCGCCGCCCGCTTTGGTAAGCGACGTCGAGGCGAGCGACGTGTTCTTCTCGTTGAGCGCGGTAATGGTGAAGTTCGTCGATACCGACCCGGACGTGCTCAGCTCGATGTTCGATTCGACCACTTGCAACTGTGACATCCGGTTGTTTTTCGGGAATGTCGACGAGCGAAGATGGCATTGATACGTACTGCCGGCATCGGCATACGATGTATTCGACGTCGGCAGCGTCGTGCTCAGGAACAACGCTGCCCCGTGTGCGATTCCCGACACCACAAAAAACGATCCGTATTGCGCCGCGCAGTCATATGTGAATGAGTGCGGCCCATTCCACCGGCGGCGGCGCATGTCGAACCAGTAGTCGTTCGTCTGGTTCTGCCCCGACAGCTGCGTCGGCACGCACACCCGATATACGCTTCCCGAGTAGGAGGCCGCCACACGTGTCGGCTGCGTCGTATTCAGAAACGGTGTCTGCACATCGGCAGTCGTCCGGCCGTTCGGAACCAGCTGCTGAACCGCACCGAGCTGTGTCACAACGTACGGCGCATCCGAACCCACGAAATGGGTGCCCAGCGGGCTCTGCGCGACGCTACGCGGCGACGTCGTACCGATCGTCAGTGACAGGTAGTTCACGCCCAGGTTGTTCGTCACGAGGTCGCCGGTAACCTGCCAGATCTGCGATGACTTGAACACGATCAGCGCGGCGGTAACACCACCCGACGTCGTCTGCACCGGCAGTCCGGCGAACGCCGTGATCGGCGTCGTATCGCCGAACGTAACCGACTGAGAAGCATTGGTACGCGTCGTCGGGGCCAGCACATCGCTGTAGTACGCAACGTTGCCGATCGCGAACCATGCGCGATTGTTGAAGTTCGCGACGGACGTCGGCACGCCCGGCAGTCCGTTCGTGGCGGTGTTGGCTGCGCTCCAGGTCGGCGCAGCCGGGTTCGAGATATTGATAACGCCGAAGAAGTTCGACCCGGCTCCCGAAAAGCCTGAATGCGCAACGATGATGTTCGGGCCGATCACCGCCATCGTCGGTGGTGTCCACGCGCCGCTCGACGGCGGGGACGACGGGACATTGCCGGCCGTCACGCCTGTGATCGTAATGAATGAATTTGTCGCCAGGTTATAGGCGAACGGTTCGTCAAAGCCGGCGGTCCGACCGCTCGACACCATGCCGTAAGCGACGTTGCCGATCACGATGTAGACCGATACGAACGTCGGCGACGTAAACCCGGCGAACGTAGTCAGCGCAGCCCCGACACCTGGCCGCGGGACGACGAGTTCAGGATTCCCCTGGTCGAAGACCAGATTGGCGAGTAGCGAACATGCACCGGGGAACGCGTCGGTCGCGTCCAGTGCGTCGCAAAGTCCTTTCGGGGTGAACCGGACCGGGTAACCAGCGCGAATGCCCATGGCGCCCTCAGTCCGTGATCTTCGTCGGCTTCAGCGTGCGGTTCGTGTGGAAGCGCCGCGGATCCAGTCGCACCGACTTGACGACCTGCTGTTCGTCGCCTTCCATGATCAAGTGCGTGCGCAGCATTGCCTCGCATTGCGCGCGCCACACCTCCTGACGCGTATCGTCCGTCTCGCCCATCAGCTCGACGGCGGTCGCCTTGATCAGGTATTGCTGGTCCGGAAACCATGGGATCACCGTCGACGTTTCGGGCGTAGCGATATCCGGCTGCTTCACCATGTAGCGGTGCGTCAGCGTGATCTGCCCGGACGACTGCGGATAGATGAAGAGCTGCCCTGCCGACTGGTTCGTCTGTGCGGTCGTTTCGTCGTAAAGGATCGTCATGAACTCGTATGGATAGTTCGCAATCGACGGATCCTTGAACTCCTGGTCCCACTCTTCCGTAGAAATCGGATGCAGGAAATACGGCAGGTTGTTCTGTTGAAAAAACAGATCGTACGGGCGGAGGTAATTCAGCGGCAACGCGAACGGACCGTAGTTGTTCGCTTGCACGGTAATGAATTCGGTGACCCGGTTGATCTTCAGGTCACGATGCAGCCAGAGATCCTCCAGGACCATATTCAGATAGATGCCGCCCTGCTGGATGAAGCCGGGGCATTTTGCGACGGCGCATGCGCGCGCGACGATCTGCTGGGCCTGGAGGTAGGCCATCTCATGCTCCCGCGCGCGCTTCCGCGATCTTCTTGCGCGCCTTCTCGAGCTCGGCGTCGATGCCCTTCAGTTGCTGCGGCGCGTTCTTCAGGTTCGCCTGCTCCTGGCTCGACAGTGCCTTCGAGCCGGCCTTTCCGGCAGACTTGGCGTTGTGGCGCTCGAGCAGATCTGCGTAGGCACGCGCGACGTCGTCACGGGCCGTCTCCCACTGCTCGATGTGGGCCTCGAGCACCGGGATTTCCAGCATCCGTTGTTGGCGCTGGAGCGCTTCGCGCACCATGTCCATGCGGCTGTCGAGCGAATCCTTCGATTCACCCTCGACCAGATAACCGCTGGCCGAGAGTTGCGCCTGATTCGGCGCCGGGAGAGTGATCGTGAAGTTGCCGATCACCGTTGCAGCCGTAACTTCCTGAGAGGCTTGCGTCATGGTCTTCCTTTCGGGGTGGAGGGAATTACGATCGTGCCCAGGCCGGCACGGGGCCGCCTCCGAGCACCTTGTTCTGCGCCTGCCGATACGGGTTGAACGCGTGGCCGTTGATGTCGTTCTCGTGCACCCACGTGCGCGCGACCATCTCCTTGATCGAGCGCAGAGTGTCGGTGTCGAACTTGTACGTGTGGCCGTGCAGGTACGGGGTTCCGTTGATCTTCAGATGCTCGCCACCGCACGGCGCCAGATCGATGCGATACCACCACATGTCCGTCTTGCCGTCCTCGTCCTTGCCTGCATAGCGCTCGACAACGCCCGATGTCAGCAGCGCCGACTGAGCCTGCGCAGACAACCGCGCCGACTCTTCCTCGGCGATGTCCTTCGCGGCGCCAAGCTTTGCGTTTTCGGCTTCGAGCGCCTTGATACGCTCGAGCAGCGCCTCGCGGCTTTCGTCGACCGGCGCGGTACCGCCGAGCAATTCGTCGGCGTCAGCCGACTCCGGAGCCGGTTTTCCCGGCTCCTGCGAGTTACGTGCGGCCATCAGTTACTCCTTACGGGGTGGTCACGGTACCGCCCTGATAGCCCGGAGCGAACGCGGAGCCGCATTCGACGCGAGCCAGGAAGGCCGTGTTGAGCAGGATCGAGCCGTAGAACACCTTCCACGACACGACCCGGGTTTGGTTCAGCGGATCAGACTTGTCGGCGCCGGTCAGGTAGTGGAACTCGGGATTCTCGAGCAGCACTTGGCCGTAGCTGTGGTTGCCGATGAAAATCACCGGGAACACCGACACTCCCGTGGCCGGGGCGGCCGGCGGCGTCTGCGTGACGCCGATACCAGTCAGCGTGACCGTCTGGTTCGGCTGAAGCTGCGTCGCTTGGCCGGCGAGCACGCCAGTCACCGGCACGCCATTGCCGATTGCCGTCGCGAGGTTGGCCGGGTTCGCGGTCGTCCCGATATACACGTTGAACACGTAGTTCGGGAACGACGGCAGCGTCACCGAGATCGAGCCGGTCGGGCCCGTCACGCTGATCGACGAGGAGACCTGGTAGATGGTCTGCTCGACGGACGTCAGCGCCGGCGCGGCGGTGACCTGGATGTAATACGTGCCGGTCGCCAGCTGGCCGCCCGACGTAGACGCGGAGCCGTTGATCGCGGCTGCACCAGTCCAGTACGGCATCATGTTCGTTTCGCAGAAGCGAATGCCGCCGAAGTCGCCGAGCTCGTTGTTATAGAGTCGGTTGACGTCGCTGTAGGCCCACGCTTGCTGGACCGACGTGTTCTCGCGCATATCCTGTGCCGAGAACGGGCTGATCAGTGCGACGTAGTGCTGCTTGACACGCGGCGTCTGCGACGGATCGCGGTACGCGCCCGCCTCGATCATCATGTCTTCACGCTCGTCGCCGTTGAAGCGCGGCACACCGTACGCGGCCATCGACGCGAACAGCCGGTTCGACTCGTGAGGCGACATCACATTGGATGCCGTCAGCGCAGCGCGGTTTGCGGCACCCCCGGCGTAGTTCACCTGCGGCGCGGACAGGAGCGTGTTCAGCGTGTTGCGCTCGAGCGTTTCCGGCATCTGCAGCGACACCAGTTCGCACGCTTGCTGGAACAGCGGGTGCTTAATCGTGAGGTTCGCCACGTCGGTGATAATGACGCGGTCGCCCCACTGCTGCGCAGTCGCGCTGACCTGCTGCAGCGTCATCGCCTCGCCCGGGGGCGCGACGCCCTCCTGCAGCGGTGCATACGGCAGAGGCAGGCGCTGGTAGCGCGACGCGGTGTACGTCGTGCCGCGGTTCGTGTCGAGCTTGAGCGGCTTGCCGAACTGGTACGCGACCAGTTGCCGGCGTGCGAGCGGCTCAACTTCTTCCTGGATGTACGCTTCGACGTCAGCCGTGAAGCTCGACGACTGGTTCGTCACCCCGGGGAACATGAGGCCCGTGAGGAGGGCCAGAATTTTCGTCAGCATGGTGTCCTCGTGCTGGTCAGATATTCACGTCGGCCAGCCGCGCGGCGCGCTTCTGGTGTTCAGTTTGCCCGCGGGCCGGCGGCACAGTCGAGCGCACGCCCGGCGTCTTACCGCGCGGCACGTCGGCGGCCGGTGCTTTCGCCTTTGCCTTCGGCTTTAGCTTGCCGTCCGCAATGTCCTTGCCGAGCATGTAGTAGTAGACCGCCTCGCGGGAGGCGTTCCGGCCTGCGCGGCGTTCTTCCTGAACTGCCTGCTCGACGCGATCGCGATAGCGTGCACGGTGCGGGTCGCTGGCGATCTTCGATTCGAACAGCGTCTGGTCGCGCAGGTCCTGCGCCTGGAACAACGCCGCCTGCGCCGCCTGTTGGCTTTGGCGCAGCGTGCGGTTCGACTGGATCTGCCAGCGCTCGATATCCGTGGTGTTCGGATCGCGCAGACGCGCCTCTTCGGCTTCGAAATCACGGTCCGTGACGGGCGCCGTCGGCGCAGCGCGCGACGCGTCAACCAGGCGCCCGCGGCGCTCTACTTCTGCTTCGAGAGCCGCGAGCCGATCTGCGTCAGTCGCGGTGCGTCGCGTCGGGGCGGCCGGTTCGACGAAATCGAAGTCGAAATCGTCATCCGGAGTATCAGCAGCGCCAGCGCCGGCAGCAGGGTCGCCACTGCCAGCACCATCATCGTCGACGCCACCGCTGCCAGGATCACCGCCAGGATCCGCCGCACCATCGTCGTCGACACCGGGAAACAAAAAACCGAGAAGTCGTTGCAGGAACTTGCTCATGGCCACCCTTACGATTGCGTGCCCGTACCGACCGCCTGAAGCGTTGCGGTCGTCGCGCTGGTGATGGTGACGATGAAATCGCGCCAGGTGTTTTGCGCGATCGACATCGTGCCGCCGAGGGTCCAGCCTGTGTTCGTCGTCACCGTCCAGGCGAATGCACCGCTCGAGCTGTTGATGATGCGCAGTTGGAAGCTGAGACCGACTGGTGCGTTCTGCACGACCGTCGGCAACTGTGCGATCAGCGCGGCGACGGTCGGTAATTGCGCGTTGGCGGCGCCGGTCAGCGCGCCTGTGAGGTTCAGGAAGTTCTGCGCGGCGCCGCAGACTTGAGCAGCGCCGAGTGTGAAGCCGGACGTGTTCGTCGCGGCGTTGTAACCCGTTTCCTGAAACGGGTTCATGCCGAGAACCGCGTTGGCCAAGCCGATCTGATCGGGCATCGCGCCGTTGTCCGGAATGTTCGGCGGATTGCCGGCGCCGACCGCTGGGAAGACGAGGCAGACGAGACGGGACAGAAGGGTTTTGCGCACGATGATCTCCTGATCAGGTTGCGCAAATTTATATATCGGTTTCCCGGCTGCTCAAACATCCCGCAGGAAGTAGCCGACGATCTGAATACTCGACCAATCGATAATATCGATCTGCTGGAGTTGGCCATCAGCTGAAACGACCGGCTCGAACCCGTTGGTAAATCCAGACGGCACGCAGCGGAGCAGGACGTCCCCAGCATTGAGGCCAGGAATTGACACAGGACCAGGGCCCGAGACGCCATTAAAGACAGCTTTGACGATTGTGGCGGCTGCTGTTGTGGTCGTCATTATCGAACCCTCCGAGCGCGAATCATGCCAGTGCCAGTCACGGTTCCGCCGGTAAAGTTCGCTTGCACGCCCAAACGAACGGTCGTGGATGAAGCAAGACTGAAACGGACTACCGGAGTCGGCAGATACGTGGAGCCGCCGGCGGCGTTCGCCACGGTAAAACCGACCCCCGGTGTGCTGTTCGGATTCGTATTTGCTACCGTGTTCAGACCGCCAACAAAGGCAGTCGTAGTGGCGCCCGAATTAGCAAAACCAACAGAACCTTCCACATCCCAATCGCCAGCAGACAAGGTGAGCGTGGCAATATCCGTGTAGGCGGCCGACGTGAGCGCCGTCGCCGATCCAGTAACGGCTTGATACTCACCTACGCTCCCCGCGTTTGCGTTGTCGTTCGTCGTAGTGCCTACGATGCCGGCCGTCGACGATGGGGTAATTGCGCCCGTAAAGTTCATCGCACCAACCGTCGACCCGAATGCTGGATCCGCTCCAGTTGCGCCGACGAGCACCTGCCCCGTAGTTCCGACTGCTAGTTGATTGATCGCTGCTGTTCCTTCGCCAACCAGCACACCATGCGTCGTAAGCGTCTGCCGGCCCGTTCCGCCTTGGGCAACCGAGAGCGCAGTGGTAAGACCCGACAGGCTCGTGATGTTGGCGTTTGCTCCCGAAGTCGCGATCGACGAATTGCACTGGAACCCTGCCCCGTTTGCCCACTGAAGTGCCTGTGCGGCACCGTTGCATCCAGTGACGGTCACGGTCGTGACGTTGGCGGTCGCACCGGTCGCGTTGCCGAGCAAAGTGTTCGCGGCGATTTGTGCGATGTTCGAAAGCGCAATGCCGTTTGTCAGGCTCTGGAATGAATACGCGCCCGCGCCAGTCCGCGTTAGGAACCCTGTGCTCGAAAATCCAGTGATGTTGTCCAATGCAGTGCCGCTCGCCGTCGCAGAATTGGTGCCCCCGGATGACACCCCAAGCGGGTGGGCCGTCAGCGTCGCTACGCCTTGCACCGTCAGGTTGTTGTACGTCGGCGAGGGGTAGCTCTGGGCGAGCGCGGCCGAACAGATCAGCGCGAGCAAGCCAGCGAGAAGGTTCTTCATGGGGTACCTCACGATTGGGCGAGCGTGCCGCCGTTGTTCCAGAGCACACCGGACGTCGCCGGCAATGTGGTCGGCAGGCTGTTGAACCAGGCGAGCATCGCCGCGGCGAACTGCGGGCTGGCGCCATTGCCCAGCACATTCAGCGCGGTCGTCATCTGGTTGGCGAGCGAATTGATGGCGGTCTGGATCTCGTTCGGCGGGACATCTTTGCCTTCCGCCCTGACCTGATACGGCGTGATGTGGAATGCGTCAGACATGGAGCGCCTCCAGCCTTTCCTGTGAGCTCGGGTGCAGCGCGCTGCCCGGGTGCGGATGCCGGCGCAGGAACATGCGAAGTCCCGCCGCGAGACCCTGCTCTTTCACGTATTGATCCGCCTCCAGTTCCTGTTCGCGCACGCGCGCGAAAACCCATTCCGGGCGGAAGATCAACTGCAGCGTCAGCAGCCACCAGAGCCGGCGCAACGGGTCGTAACGAATCAGGTGCGCGCGCTCGTGCGCGATCACTGCATCCTTCTCGATCGCTGTCAGTGATCGAAAGAAGATGCCGGTCTGGATGGTTCCCCACGGCGTGCACCGGGCGACGAAGCGTTTCATCGCGGCCCCGCCATTGGTGAGGCGATCTGATCGGCGTGGATCATGCCGGCCGGCCCCTGCGGCCGCGGTTGCCCCGGTTGCGCGCCGGGACGCGGCGTGCCTGCTACACCCGGACCTGCGCCGCCGGGCACGCCCGGTTGCCCTTGCGGCTGCTTCGGCGCCATCTGCGCCTCGAGCTTGGCCTTCATGGCGAGCTGGTGCTGCTGAATGTGCGCACGGAACAGGCCTGCCGCGTCGCCCGTGAGCTGCGCGGCCTGTAGGTGCGCCGCGATGTGCGCGCGGTCGTCGTCAGCTTGATGGATCTCGGCCGGCAGACCGTTGTGCATCATCAGGTTTTCGTCCTGCGGATCGAGATGGAACAGGTTCCGCTCGTCGATGAGGATGCGCGGCGCGACCTCGGGCCCGAATATCTGCTCGGTGCCGTACTCGAGGATCGGGCCGATGTTCAGGCGCCGGCCGTCGAGCTGTTGTGGAGGGATGCCGCGCAAGACGTTCATCCACGCGATCATCTGCTGCATGCGCTGCAGGTTCTGCTGATACGACGTGCCGCACCAGCGGAAGAAGTATCGCTGGCCGAATGCCTGCGGCGGAATTGTCTGCAGGTTCGCGCGCGCGCCGACTTCGCCGAGCACCTCGACGGTCAGCTCTTCTGTGCGGAATTGCCGGTCGAGCTCGAACATCCATTCGAGCAGCGGGTTGAGGATGACTTCCTCGTACCGCTTCGCGTTGTCGATGATGTTCGACTCCTGCTGCTGCGCCATGGCGGCCATCTGCGCCTGGTTCTTCCGGCCGGTGGGCATCTTCCCGAGCATAGCGTCGTTGACGTCCATCGACTCGTTGATCTGCTGCTTCAGGTTCTCGCAGAGCGGGATCGCGTCCTTGTAGATGGCCGGAAAGTTTGCGAACTTTGTCTTGTTCGGATCCGTCAGCCACACGGCGGCAAGGCCCACCACCATCGACTGGTAGTTCGGGCTCGACAGTGGGTCGACCATGGTGATCGGCAGCAGGCTGTACTGCGCGGAGTCCTGCCCCATGTTCCAGAAATCGTTCAGGTTCCACTGCAGGAACTTGACCGGCTCGATCTTCGAGATGCCAAAGAACGAGCCCGTAATGCGCTCGATCGGCGCCGAGATGATCGGCCGCTTGCCCGACCAAAACGGGTTCCGGATGATCCCGAGGATCACGTCCTGCCCGGCGAAGTACACAAAGCACGGCTCTTTGCCATTGCCCAGGTCCAGATTCGTGTGGACCTCGTAGATCAGCGCGTACTTGAACGTGCCTTCGGTGCGGATGCCGGCGTCGCTGGTTCGCTTCTTCGGGGGCACGTGCTTCTCGCGACCGCCGTCCGGCTTCGCGAGGTTGTCGACAAGTTCCTTCGCGGACACGCCGACGAACACGCCTTCGTCGACGAATTGCTGAACGGCGTCGATCGTCAGGCGCAGCCGGATCGCGGTCGCGGTGGCCTTCTCGATGTCGTTGCAGGTCGGCGGATAGACGGCCAGGTCCTCGGTGGCGAACGAAACGATATCCGGTCCCTCGGTCGTGACCTCCTTCGATTCCTTCTCCCAGTCCCAGTCATCCTCGTCGGCGGCAAGGTCTTCGACTTCGCCGCCCAGCTCGTGGTCCTCCAGGATCGGCGGCTTCTTGATCAGTTCGGTAACCCGCCGCTGCGTGCGCGACCAGTCGACGTAGAGATTCCACTGCCCTGTGACGTCGCCGGCAATCAGGTCCGCGCGCACGACGTCCTTCACGGCTGCCGAGCGGATGTAATGCTCGAGCAGGCTGATCTGCGCGAATGGGATATTGCCGTCCGGACCGGTCGCACCGACGTGCTTGTGGTTCACCGGGAACAGCTGCGCCAGCGTGCGCTTCATGCGCGCGTTGACCGCGTTTCGCACGGCGGGGATGTAGCACTGGGAGTTGCCGGAATACTGCTGATTCTCGTCCGGCTGGGCGTTGTAAATGGACCAGTACTCCTCGCAGCGGTCCATCTGCTCCTGCTTGTTCTGGTAGCACTTCGCGATCTTCGGATACAGCCTCGCCGCCTCGGTATAGGCGTCGGAATCGGGCTTGTCGGCCCAGTTCTCGATCTCTTCGCCCGTCTTCTCAGCGTCGAGCGCCCGCGCGTCCAGTGTCTCGACCGCGGGCTTGTCGTCCTGCTTCTTCGGCTTCTTCGAGCGGGCCATGGAAGGATCAGCCGATCACCTTGCCGCGGAGCTTGCGCTCGAGCGACGTGCCGGTACTGCGATCACGAGGCGTGCGCTTCGGGCGATCGTCGACGTTCGGCTTCTTCGGCGTCTTCTCGGCAAAGAAGTCACCGACCGGACGCGATTCGGAGCGCGTACCCTGGAATTCGCGGCGCTTCTTCACGATCACAGACCCGGCTTCGACATCTTTTCGCGCATCGGACCGCCCGACATGCGTTCGCCGACTTTCTCGGCCTTGCCGTACGCGCCGCCTTGCTGCTTGCCCTTGTAGAAATCCGACGGGCGCTGCGACGGCGCCTTGGGCGTGATTTTGCGATCGACTGCCATGTTCATCTCCGCGGCAAAGTGGTCAGATAGCTCACACCCTGCGGGTTCACGCCCATGTTCACGCCTTCCGGCAGGACGTCCGCTTGCTGCGAGCAGATCACGTACACGGCCGCTTCGAGTCCCTCGACGAGGGTACGGTGCGGACCAGTCTCGGGGAGCGTATTCCGGTTTCCCGCGCGGTCGACAGGATAGTTGTAGCCCCCGGCCATCGCGTTGAGCGTGTGCTTCGCGCCTTCGTGGTCGACCTGGAACAGACGTCGTGCTTTTGCCTCGGTACGGATGAGCGGAGAAAGCGCACCCCGCGCGACGTTCACGTATGCCCCGCGCATCGGGTACATGTTCGTGGCGCGAAGTGCAGCCACGATCGGCATGCGGTCGGCCTGGTCGAGCACATCAGCCGGCAGCCACGTCGTCACGCGCGCGCGTGGAAACGCGGCGCGCACGAGCTGCGTAACGTCGGCGACCGCTTCCTTGGGAGGTACTGGCGAGATCCAGTCAGCCACGACGACGATTCGCTGCCCCTCGATGCAAACTAGAGCCGCGGTTGTCTCTGTGCCGTTCGAATTGAACGCCAAGGCAAGGGGATGCTGCTGACTCGGCTGGTACTCCGACGCGATGTTCCACTGCCCGAAGTCCTCGTACACCGGCGAACCCGAAAAAACGCGCTGGAAGTACGCGAGCGCGTTGAGGATGTCGCGCTTGCCGCTGGGAAAGTTCAGGATCTCCGCGACAAGCTTCGGATGCTGCCCCTGCCCGCCGACCAGCACGATGTCGCCGGCCTCGAAGAACGGCTGCATGCCCATGATGAACTGCACCTTGTCGCGGTCCTGTGGGGCAGTAAGCGGACGTAGCGCGAGTGTCACGCCGCGACGAAGCATCTCCGCCCGCATCGGCTGCAACAGCCATTCGTCGAGCGAGTTCTTCTCGATCGCGACGGCCGCATCTCCGTACCGAGCCGACGTCTTGAACGCATCTTCGATGACCTCGTCCGGCTTCCAGAATTCACCGGACGACGCGTGGACGTAGATCTTCGTACCGAGACGGCTCACCACCACACGTCCCGTCCGGTCGCTCTTCTTCACGTCGGTCGTCCGGGCTGGGTCCGTGATCACCACCTTCGGCAGCCACGGCGCCGGATCGACCGCGCACTCCCGAATATGCTCACTCTCGAACGGCTTGTCCTGCGAGCCGATCGCCATGAGCATGTACTCCTGCATGAAGCCCCGGAGCTGCCCGGCCCGCTCCATCTCGTCGCGCTTCCGGCGGATCCAGTCCATCGGATAGCGCTCCGGCCACAATGCCTGCGTCTCAGGATCGTCGATGTCGCCGTTGCAGATCGGATACCGTCGGCTCGTCCAGTCCGGATTCTCGCGAAGCCGGGTGATCATGCAATCCTCGGCCAGCGGCGTGCCAGTGACCCGGATCTTGCCCTTGACCTTGTCCATCGCCGGGATCAGTTCAAGGTAGAGCTTCCTCATCGACGCGTCGACCGCCGCCTTGTCCTTGACCCGCTCCTTGTTCTCGATGTCGTCGAGGTACGCCCGATCGGGGCGAATGTCGCGCCACTTGAAGCCGCGGAACTCCTCTTCCCAGCCGTGAGCCTCGAGCAGGACGCCGTTCGAAAGCTCCATCTGGTGCTCGTTCCAGACCCGTCCCGACTCTTTCAGCCGGCCGAAGAGGCCCTGCAGCTTCGTGTTTCGGGTCGCCTCGAACTTGATCGCCTCGAGACGCTGGCAGGCCTTTGTGTACGTCTCGCCGATGATCAGGCAGTACCCGAAGTTGCCGAAGCACGCCTCGATCAACAGGTGCTCCTCGGACAGCGTCGATTTCGCGCCCTCCCGGAACGCCTCGATCAGCACCCACTCGTCTGCACAACGCCAGAGGTCCATGACCTCGACGTGGAACGCCGGAGACGCCTGCGGATGCCGATGCGGAAACAGCATCGCGGAACCGAGCGCCCGATCTTCCGAGATCGCCGTTAGCAACGCTCCATTGGTCAGGGCCATGAGATTCCTCCTCGCGGAGGATCATCAATGTTTTTCCCGCGTGCGGATTGGCGAGGCGGTCTGCGAAATTTCGTCACCCCCGTCCGGAGGCCCTTGGGTGGTCCCAAAGTTAGGCTTTTGTAAGGTTCAGATGAGAATAGCTCTCATTAACCAGTGATAATACCCCGTTTCGACTGATAGCCTCCATTATGTCAAATTGATGTGCGGTGCACCAACCCAATATAATCAATAGCTTACGCGTTTTATCAGGTCGAGCATCGGCCCGATCACGGCGATCGCGTTGCAGCATGAAAGGTATTTAATGCGATAGAAAGGTAATTGAATGGATGGCGTCGGCGCTGGAAACGGGTGTTTTTGAGGCACGCGGGACACCCTGTTCCGCCACCTCTCTCTGCATTTGTCTCTTTTCTCCTCTCTGCACTCTCTGCATCGTCGAGCCTTTCCACGCGCGTACGTGCGCGCACGCGAGGGATTGCCCATGGTCAATCGGCCGACCATCGAAACCTGCTAAGGTCTTGGCTGGCCACCGCCAACTCCCTTCCCTGCTATGGAGACGGAAACATGCTGACGTATAACGACGAACTACTCAAAGCACGCATCGACGCTCTGGAGGGTGCCATGTTTGAGATAGCCCGCCACGATCCTGACGTATTGAAGAAAATTCACGCCAGCCTACGCATGAAGTACAACCTAGCCGTTGAGCAGCAGAACGCTGCTTCCCAGCCGGCGGGATTTCAAACTGTCGTCCATACGAACTTCCAACCAGCGCGGAACAGAGAAGCCGACGCGGCTCAGGTCCAAGCTCTCGGGGACCTGCTGAAGAACCTCGGAGCAAATTGATAGGGATGTCCCCGGCGTCAAGACTTTGCGGGTAACGCCGATAAGATGGGTAGAGACAGGAGGTTCACATGCTCTACGCCATCTTGACCTCGCAAGACGAAGCCCCTCTCGGGTACTTCGATTCACCTGGGGCGCCGACAGCCGAGGAATTGGCTGATTATCTCGCCGAAGAACTCGGCTTTTCCGATCGGGATGCTTGGATTGAGGCGTATGGCATCGAGCAGCTCGGCTTCGCTCCAGTTCACTGAGCGCAGGTCAACCGAATCAACCCTTATAACCGAACTTCTTCGACGGCGTATCTTTGATCGTTGTAGTCGGCCTCACGACGACGCCAGCCGGAAGATACTGTTGAATGTGTGCCAGCGTCGCATGCTCATCCAAGGAGCTTTCAAACACAAGGATGTATTCGCCGACTCCGATTCTGGACAGACGTACGAAGCCCGCGATGCCGCTAAGCGTCTGGGCGACGCTGGCTTCATTTTGATCGGTGATCCCCGTTACGACGAACGTATAAATGGTCATTGTTGGTCTCCGTTGGTTCGGCAAAAGCCAAGGGGATTCTATCGTGTGATTGTTGCCATGTGATCAATCGTCCGGTGCCGATAGCTTGACTAGGACCAATGGAACGGGCGTGACCTCCCACCCGCTTTTTTTAGAAGCGTTGCTAGGTCGCGGCGGGTATATCCGGCTTGGTCGACCTGCTGCGCCTTGGTGCGTTCAGCCATTCCGGTCGGTCCTGGCGGTGCATCTCCGCCACTCAGCCACGTTTATCGAGCTGGCGCGACACCAGTTGTTCGGGCCTGGGCTAATGGGCCCCCGTCGTCGTTTCTTCCTACCCCGCGCTGACTATTTGCGGCATCCGCTTCGTTGGCGATCTGGCAGACGCGACACACCCATCTCCTGCCCTTCGCTTCACGCAGCATGGCGACGATGTTCAGTCGCCAGAGGCGCTTGCATTGCGGGCAGATGGAGGATTCGAGGCGCATTCCAGAAAAGAATGCCCGGACTTGCCGGGCAAATCACCGTAGTGAAGGAGACGCGACCACGTTAGTCCGGTTTCCCGCGCTGAACGATGCCGCACATGATCTGATGGAGCTCGGTCGCCGTGAGCTCGTCCCGATCGCCACGGCTTGTGGGCAGCGGCTTATCAGTCCGGGCGTAGAGCAGAATCACGCCGCGCCGGATACCCTTCGATGAACTAGGTTTGGCATAGGCGATGCTGTTGGCTATGTACGTATAGCCTTCGTCGGTCAGCGCCGTCAGGTACTTCGAGATCGTCCCGCGCGGCACACCGATCTGCAAACCGAGACTCGCCTGCGTGAGCATGCCCTGCTGCTCGAGAAGCTCGCAGATGCGGTGCCCGACGAGATCCGGATTGGACAGGTTTCGCAGCGAGATCATGCCTCAGCTCCAACCCAGGACAGCATCACGCGATCGAGTTCCGTCGGCGCCGGAATCCGGAACGGCATCGAAACGCGCTCGGCGTCGCGCCGCCGGCTCTCCGCGATACGCGCGGACTTCGGCGTAAGCGGTACGACGGGCGGAATCGGCTTGTCGGTGCGTGTGTAGCGCTTGGGACTGCCCGACGCGGAAACGAATCCCGCGTGGGCCAACGCATCGAGCTGACGAGCCGTTGCCCGCGGATGAATCCCCCGCACCTCGGCGATCTCGTTGATCGTCATCGGACCGCGGCGCGCGAGCAGCTCGCAGATGCAACGCTGCGCCGATCCTTCTCGCTCGATCTGCTTCACCCGTGTTACCTCGGCTTGTACGTCGAGTACGGATAAATTTCGTTTCCGCTGAGGAAGAGTTGCTTTCCATCCTCGGTTTCCACGCGGAAGAAGCCACGGCGCTCGGGTGCCGGCCCGACAATCCGTCCTCGAACCTCCTTCTTGCCGTCCGCAGTTCGAACCCGACAATTGAATCGATCAGCGGCGTGAGCGCCCACAAATGAGAGGACGCCTTCGATCATCTTGATCACGTCGTCACGCTTCGGGCCCGGCGCGAAAAGACCGGTCCTCGTACCGATATCCATCGCCGCAGCGATCATTGAGTTCGTCACTTCGATTTTCGCCATCATTTGTCTCCTTTCTCACGGTGTGGCCTAGCAGGTGTAATCCTCGGAAACGCAGCTAAACGGCAAATACACGTACGGCCGGCGGCTCTCGCTCGGACCGAACTGCATGCATTCACGGTTGAAGAACAGCGCGAGCGACCGGCGCTGCGTCTCGCCGTTGCGCGCCTTCAGCAGCGTCAGGAACGCGTCCGGTTCGTCGACGCTCTGGTCGTCCTCATCCTTCTGCGCGGACCAGACTGAGAACACGTTGTCTGCGGCGTCCGTGATCTTTCCGCTGCCGCCGACGTCCATCTTCCCGGGACTGCGCTTCTCGTCCTGGCCCTTACGCGGATGAGCGACGAGGTGCACGTGGACGTTGTACTGGCGAGCGAAGTTGGCGAGCAGGCGCATCGCCTCTTTCTGCGCAGTCATCGCGCCGTGGCCGTCTTCAGGGACGTCGGTCATCATCAGGCTGTCGATCACGAAGTGACGGATCCCGTAGCGCTTGAACCCGTACGTGAAGACCGTCACGAGACGCTCGACCGCCGCAACTCCCACGAGATCGAAGACCCACATCCGATCGCGCAGCCATGCGCCCATGTGGTCGAGATACTCCGGCGCCGGCCGATCGAGGCCGCCCAGTTGCTTCGCGATGCGCTTGCCCTGCATCTCCGGCCGCATCTCGCCGGAGAAGACGCAGGCGCGCTCGCCCTGGCACATCAGGCCGATGAGCACCTGGCCAAGCAACAGCGACTTGCCGTGCCCGTTGATGCCCGTCCATACCGTCACCTCGCCCGGGCGAAACTCGAACCACAATTCGTTGCGGCCGCAGAACGACAGGTACGGAAAGCCCGCCTCCTCATGCGCCGGGTAGAACATCGATTTGACGTTCGACCAGAAGCGCTCGATCGACTTGAGCTCGTCCGGATCGAAGCCCGATGCCTGATCGCAGCAGCGGCGAAAATCCTCCGCCGTGGCGCCGGCGAGCAGGTATTCGTTCGCATCCTTCGATTCACCGAAGAACACGACGCGGCAGCGCTCGATGCCGAGGCGGTTTGCGACCTCCTGAGCACCCTTCCGGCCGGCCTCGTCGTTGTCGTAGCAGAGCAGGATCTCGCTGAACCGCTCGAGTCGCTCCCAGTCGCTGTCGATCCACTGGTGGTTGCCCGCGCCTGCGTTCACCGACAGCGCCGGGATACCCACCTGGTGCAACGTCATGGCATCGATTTCGCCCTCGGCGATCGCAACGACGCGCTGGGCCGGGTCGATCAGGTTCCAGCCGAACAGGCACGGCTCGGCGCCGGCCTCCTGCCGCATGTCCTTCTTGTCCGCGATGTTCCGGTACTTGGCGTTGATCAGCTCGCCGCCGCGCAGGTACGGGAAGACGATGTGCGTCTTCGGACCGTTGGTCTGCTCGGCGATCTGGAAGGCCTTCACGGTCTCGGGCGTGATACCGCGGCCGCCGAACCATTCGTCAAGCAAGCTCGTCGGCCGCGTCGCCTTCGGCCGCGCCGGACGCTGATACGTCGGAGCCTGGCGCTTCGGCATGTCGTCGCGAACACCCAGGAACTGCTTCGCCTCGCGCATCGCGTCCGCCACCGACAGCGACCGACATGCGCACCAGAGGTCGAGCAGATCGCCCGCCTCGCCGCTGGCGAAGTCCTTCCACACGCCCCGCTTGGCGCCGGCGAGGCACACCGACAGGCTCTGCCCCTTCTCGCCCGCCGTGCTGCCGGATTTCCACTCCTTGCCCGACTTGCGCCCGTTCGGCAGGAGGTGCTCGGCGACGGACGGCGCGTTTTGCGCCATCAGTTCGGCCAGTTCTCGTGCGTTCATGCCGGCGCTCCTTGCCGTACTCCGTTCGCCCAGAGATGCGCGGATCGCTCGCTGCAGCCGGCGTTGATGGCCTGCCACTGGTACGTGAAGCCCGCCGCCTTCCACCACGGAACCGCCGTGCCGCCGCCATCGAAGAGATCGCCCTTCGCGCCGGGCTTCGCGAATTCCTCGAAGTGCCGATCACGACCGAAGAACGTCGACGCCTGCTTCACGTACGGCGTGCCGATGTTGCCCGCAGCCTTCATCGCTGCAGCGTAGGCGACCACAGCTGCGACCAGCACACCCGGATCGATGCCTTCACGGATCCGAGCGTTCCATGCCCGCAGCGCTGCCGGCTTCGAATTCGAGCCTTCACGTTTCGGATACTGCCGCCATGCCTCATCGAACTTTCCATCGACGACATTGCGCTTGGCTGACGTGTCAGCCGTACTCTTTGATGTAGTCTCTGTAGTAGTCTTTGTCTTATTAACGACTTGCGCTTTCGCTGCCCCGCGGACTGCGGAATCAGCCTCCCCCGAAATGCGCTTTCCGCAGTTCGCGAATCCCAACATCTCGTTCAGACGATCGAGGTCGATGCGGTAGTACACGCGATGTTCGAGCCGCTTGTTCGTCTCGACCAAGACACCACGTTCGACGAGCTGCTTGCGGGCGGTCGCCTGTTCGCGATAGGTCATGCCGGTCTCCGCCTCGATTTCCTCGACGGTCTTGTAGACGCCAAGTTCGGATGCGGCCTTGTCCTGCCAATAGAAGATCTGGCTGAAGAACAGGACGGCATTGACGCTGCCGAGGTGCTTCACGAGGCCCGGGTAGTAGGCAACGGGGTGCCCGAGGTCGAGCAGATAATCGGTGGCGGCCATCAGTGCCTCGACAGACGGAAGAAGTCATAGACGCGCTGCGTGTTCTGCAGCGACAAGAGGCCGGCGTTGTATGCCCGCATCAAAAGCTGTTTGAGGATCGTTCTCATCGGCTCAGCCCCCGCGCACGTTCCATCCGAGCAACCTGAGAGGAACTCCGTGCAGCGATCTCGGCTTGCATCTCGAGCCAGCGCTGTCGACGTGTGGCCGAATCACACGACGCTTCGAGCAAGCGTCCGAGCTCGGCGATGCGCCTTTCGCGTGCCTTGTCATCAACAACTGACCGATCAATTTCAACGCGTCTCATACCTGCCATCCTTTCCCACCACTTCCTAAGCAGTGCGAATTAGACAAAATAAAACCCCGCTGGGGGAAAGCTGCCGGCGGCCAAGCCGGTTCGGTTTGCCGGAGGGTTCGGCTTACCTCAACTCTCCCCAAGCGGGGCTTCCCTCTTTGTCCATCGATTGGCAGTCGACAGACATAAGCTAAATCAATTTCCCGAACGTTTCAGGCGACGAGGGACAGACCAGCCTCGTTTTGCACGATTTGGCGGGCATCCGGTGCCACAAAACAAGCCGCCGAAGCCTTGGAAGTAGCCTTACAGTCGTTGCTATCGGCGATCTCGGCAATGTCTCGGACGTTGTCGACCATGTGCTTGGTGATCTCGTTCAGTCTCTCGAACTCGCGGTTGTACGGCATGTTCTCGAACACCCCGGGTGTCGGCTTGCTGATGCTGTCTGCGATCATCGGCAGGCTGCCGGCGGAACGGTGACCCGCGCTGGGAGTAAAATCGTCGCGGCTGAGACCACAATAACTATTTCGTCGGGGACACTTATGCGATTTCACCAACAGCTTGTCAGCGCTATTGACCATATGCGCGTTCTTGAGCTTCGCTACGATGGCTATTTCCGCATCGTCGAGCCGCACGCGTACGGAGTCAGCGATGAAGGTCATTACCTACTCCGCTGCTATCAGACGGCCGGCGGCAGTCAGTCGGGGAACACGGTTGGCTGGAAGCTTCTCCGGACCGACGAAATTGGCTCCCTACACGAAAGCGGAGCAGTTTTCCGAAACGCGCGACCTGGTTATAAGCGCAGCGACTTAGCCATGCCGCATATCTACGCTGAGCTGTGAGCTCAGCGCCGCAATTGCACTGCGCCGCCGGGAATGCCGGTTCGTTGTGCAGCGCGCAATCGCTTGCGTGCGTAATCTTCGCCTTCATCATGCCGCCTCCCGCCCTTCCTGAGGCGCCGCGGCGTAGCCAAGCGGATCCGACAGCCACCGGTGCACTTCAGAATTGCTGTAGCAGGAATGCGTGCGGCTCATCCGGATGGGCTGGGGAGCCTTGCCGGCGAGCCCCAGCTTGCGCCAGGACTCCCGGCACATCGGAATAAAGGGCGCGATCTGGGCCCATTTGGAGAGGCCAACCCGCGGGAGGATCGGCTCCATCGGCTTGCCGGAATCGGCTGGCGCTGCTGTCTTCTTCACGTTCGCTCGCTGTTGGTGTAGTTCGCGAGCTAATGGTGGTATACGGCAGCTTTTGTTGGAAGGTGATCTTTTGATGCTAAAAATCTACTGGCAGTTTTATGTGTACTGTTTTCTACCAGTAGATTCCTGGCTACACATATTTACCACTTGATGTCCGCTTGGGCCTGCAGCGCCTCCGAACACTCCCAAGTGAAGACGCTTTCAGCTTCGTCTTTGACTGTCCTCCGAAAAAAGCTGAGAGTATCGCCCGAGCGTTCCGGAAACAGGCACTTTACATAGAGGTCGTGCGAAAGATGGTAGTTCTCCATCTCAGCCCAGAGCGCCAAGTCGAAGTAGGCGAGAAGCCGATACCGCTCCCACTTTGAGAAGTCTGATTCGCCGAACTGCTTCTTCTTCGAAAAAATCTGATTCCGAGACTGCTTAACGTTGCGAACCCATTTTTCGAAGGATTCGAGAAGCTTCTCTATCGGTGCACCGATGTCGACTTCGGCATAGACATAGCGAGCACTGGCAGGGAATTTCTTCGCCAAAATTTCATTTATCGAATCCTCTATTGGTTCCGATTTCTTGTATGCCTCCTTACTCGCCCACTCCTCCGTCGTGCTCATGGCAAATTTATGAGCCTCGAACGCCCGAGCATACGTTTCGTCCTCCAGTAGTGATTCAGCGTGATAAAGAGCGTCCATAACCATTTCATCGTTCACCGCTTCGCGTGGTGAAGTTTTATCGAGCGAATGTGGTTCATTCCTTCGTACGACCGGATATTCCAGATGTTGTCTGATTGACTGACGTGCTTGGTCCAGCTCTTCGTCTTCGTACTCCTGATTTACTTGGAACGGAAAGTCCTCGGGAACCTTAAACCGCAACTGCTGTTGTAGTCGGAGCCGGTGCGTGATGTTCCAATGCCATCCCCAAATATCGAGGCTTGCAACGCCATCATACTTTTTGAGATCGAACCAGTCGGGAACAGTCGACAGAATTTTCTTTTGGTTGTTCATTGTGCCCTCACGCGCCCCCTATGAGGAACCGCGCCAACAGGGTAAGGGGGCCCTGCTTTCGCCCCGTCGAGCTAGGCGCGGTGAAATGATTATGCCGGATGCGATGCACGCGGCATGTTGCAACGCAGAACGTCATTCAGTCAGTCCACGAAAGAACGCGAGCCCGCTCGGCTTGCCAAGCGTCACGGTCCGCGTCAGCAAGCATATTGTGCTGCAAGCCGTACTCGAGCGCCGACACGATGCGACCTCGCCCATACGGACCGATCTGATGAATGATCGCAAGACATTCCCCGAGGGCATTATCTCGATCACCTCATTACAGCGCATGAATGGAATAAGGCAGGATCCCCATCGCAAAGCAGCGAGTCGCCGATCCATTTGAGTGTACTGGACGGCGGATGGATGTCAGCCATGATGCGCCTCCTTGTCTCCCGCCTCGATCGCAGCAATCGCGGAATTTACCAGTCCCGAGGCTATGCCGGCCGACGTGAGAACTGCGTACAACTGACTTGAATATTCTGTGCTGTTGCAGGCGACCTCACCGAGCACGTCGAGCGCGACGCCCAGATGACTCGTCGCAGACTGCAGAGCATCGAGAAGCGGCAGACCGCCCGTGACTGAAAGCATATTGGTCATTACGCTGACGTTGGGAAGCGTCTCCGGAAGGGTCTTCAGGGCGCGAATATCAGCCATGACGCACCTCAGCATCGTCCGAACGACGGTCAGCGTGATCGGCGAGATCCTCGATATGGTCAATCATGAAAGACGAGAGTGCATTGACAGCGTCAAGCAGACCGCCGGCCAAATGGCCGTCAAGAGCCGGCTCGGAGCAATCCTTGGCGACTTCGTTCGCAATGAGAATCTGAGAGATGGCGCTGATGCCGATGAGGCCGCGATATACATCGCTCAATGCGGAGGCGGCGGCGTCAGCGGCGAGGCCGCGCACGCTCACACGGTTGAACACCTGATTCAGGGAATTTGCTTGACTGGCTGCCGGCGTTGCGGCTTCGACATTGTGCGACATGATGGATCCTTGAGTGTTGGACCCGCCTTCCGTCGCCAAACGGGGTGAGCGGGCAAATGACAGGGTTGGCGAACCGGCACTCAAGGCATCCGGCATACCCTCGCGGGTATCCCCACCATCGCCCGCCCATTGACTGGACGTACGCGTAGTGTACAGACGAAAAAATACCGCCATGTGGCGGTCGTCATCCGCCTTGAGTGTCAGGTCGCCAAACCCGGCGCTTGTTGTCTCGAGCGCGCTTCAAGATTATGTCCGGCACGTTACGTCGTCAAGCGGAATTTTGTAAACCCACGCTGCGCGTATGACGTATGTCACTTCTTCTTTCGGGATCGCACATCCACCGTTCCATTACTTTGTCGGCTGCTCTCCTCGGGCTTGCCCATCAGGAGTTCACGGAGGCTGCTTTGCTTCGTCTCGCTCGGCAACGTAATAGTACGCGTCGGATACGGCTTCCGACCGCGGACGACTGGCTCGACCATCGGCGCTTGCATCGGTCGCACTTCCTTCGCCAACAGAAACTGCTCAAGCGACTCGACGTCGTAGACAAAGGTCTTGTGGCCAAGCTTGTATCGACGGATGATTTCACCTCGCCAATCGATTCGACTGATCGTTTCCTTAGGGATACCTAAAATGGCGGCGGCCTCGGCAGCACTGACGCGCTTCTTTTGCAGGATGCTCACAAGTGTCCTCCGGAGTTCAGACGGGACAATTCTATGACTACCAAGAAGCCAAAATTGATACCGCTCAACGTATGGGCAGAGCAAACGTTCGGAGAGTATGCGCCTCATATGAACACTATCCGTGGCTGGATCAAACACGGCAAGATCCTTCCAATTCCGGTTAAGGTTGGGCGCTCATACTTCCTCAGTCCGGACGCCAAGTACATCGACCCGGTCGCCCAGAAAATTCAAAGGATGATCAATGGCCGCTGATGCCATGTCCAAAGCAAAGAAGGTCGCGCCAGCGATCATCACGATGAAACCGATCTTCTTGAACGTTCATCAAGTGGCCGAGGCAACATCCTTGTCCAAGGCCATCATCCAAAAACTGGTCGCATCGAAGGAATTTCCAGCTCCGCGGGCCCTCTCGAAGGAACGCGTCGGCTGGCTGGTCCGGGAACTTGAGGAGTGGGCTCAGGCACGGCCGATCTCCGAGATGTTGCCGCCAGGCGCACAACCGTCCATTGACCCCTCGGTGCCATGAACACGGTGTTCATACTCATGGCGCAGTACGGCGCCCGCGCCATCATCCCGATAGAAGACGTCTGCCGGGATTACTTCGCGCCGCTCACCTTGCCGAAATTGCTGCAAAAGATCTCAGCCGGCGACATCGCACTCCCCCTCATTCGGATGAGTACGTCACAGAAGGCGGCCAAGGGCGTCCACATCTCGGACCTCGCCGCGTTCATCGACAAGCAGCGCGCCGCCGCTATCAAGGAGTACGAGTCATTTCATGGAAGGAAGTGGATCGCAGAATAGAACTACTTCTCTTGTTTCGCCCTTTCCATACGCCTACAGATCTAGTTGCAGGGGTAAGCTTCCGCGACGGCCTTACGAACGACAAGGACAGCGGGCTGTGCACCGAGCTCTCGATCTCTCTGGAACGCCATGCCGACAATCTGTCGTAGCTTGGTTGCATTTGCTTTGCCAGCGACGCACATATGCACGATGCTTGATCGCTCCGTCAGCCCCCGAATCTCACCGGCCTGCAGCACCGCGTCGTCATCTACGACTCCCATGACATACATACTGGCGGCCAAATGAAGAGCGCCGTCGTTCGAGTTGATCCAGCTTTCGAGTTGCTGCCCCGTCATTGGTGCAGCTTCAGTTGAAAAAGGTAGCGCCAATAAGCATCCGACAAGCACTGTGCAAATTTTCATTTCTGGTCAGCCCCGATTCACTGCGTAGCATCACCCTCGCTTGAAGAGATCGCCGATCATCTCGTTCAACTTCCCCTTCGCTGCTTCGATCGCCGTTTCTTTAAGCTCCCCATAGGTGCCGGCACTCGCCCCGCCGCCCGAGCAACGAACCTCGTCACTATCCTTGATGTCATCGGGCCAAGACAGCTTCGTGTGGCACGTCTTACATTCGAAGGAAATTGAAATGCTTCCATCTGACATGCTGGTCCCCTTGGAGTTTTTGTTTCCGGCTATTGGCGCAGAAAGACTTCCCTAAAGCTTCGACAGGATACGTCGTTAACTTCTGAATGGAAAATGAAAAGCAATCCCGCCTTCGTCCGGGAGATCCGCGGTACGACGAGGCTATGGCGCTCGAGCGCACCGTTCGGGTCGTTCGGAGGGCCCAAGGCAAAAGCAATCCCGCAGACTTCGTCTACGGATCGCCAGAACATCAAGCTGCCGAAGAAGACTACCTCCGCGATCTGCTACGAGCCATGGGCGAGGATCCTGACGAACCTCAGCCGACCTCGTAGGTCAATGCTCCACGAACTGGCGCCATCTCGGATACTGCTCGAAGAATCGTTCGTCGACGAACGCCAAGTACAGGGTGGTTGGCGACGAAGGGTTGGTTGTCTGCATCTGCGTGCCGACAGCCAGTTTAGGATCGACGCCGCTGGCGGTCGACCAGGCAGACAGGTCGTCGTTGAATTCGAAGACGTCTTCTCGTGGGATATACAGCTTGATGGCAGGCATAGAACGCTCCAGGGCACGCAACGGCGTCATCATCGCGCTGGCCTTCAGATGTGAAAAGCCCCGCTCGGGGCGGGGCTTCAGTTCAAACTAACGATTGAAGCTCCCTTATGGCACGTCAATCGTCCTCGACAACATCAAATGCGTCTGCTGGATCCGGAAATACTCTCCTAGCGACGAACAATCCGCCGATTGCGGCTTGGGGAAATCGGGCATGAAGCACTGTCTTAATAGCCTTGTAATGACTGCCCGTCGTAAGAACGTCGTCTACGACAAAGATCGACGTCGGCGTAACCGCGCACTGGCTCTCGTCAATTTTGTAATGCTTCCGCAACTCATCAGGCGGAAGCCTCGTTCCCTCATGGAAGGCATCAAGACTCTTCGTCTGCAAGACAAGTTCGCGGATATCCAGCGCTCCGTGCGAGGCCATTCTATCGAGAACACGCCGCATTCGATCGTCATACATCGGATCCGTTCTGTGTTTCGAGGGGGGAATCGGAACAAACGTGATCGAGCCAATCTTATCTTTATTGATTGATGCTCGAAACGAGTCGCCGGCTTCTTGGATCGCCCGTAGCTTATGCGGCCACTGACTTGTTCCCCGAAGGTCCGGCTTCTTTTTCAAGTTCGAGACGAGTTGGTTCATTGGACTATATGCCCAATTCTTCCCCGACGTATAGTCGCCGAGACAATAGCAATGGTCAGCAGCGTCAACATAGCAGTGAAGCTGCCCTAGACCAAAGAGTGCTTGGTCAATCTTGACAAGTCGGAGCATCGAGATGAGTCAGAATGTCGTCGAGATCGCGCACTCGAATTGCGCCACGCTTCTCGTAAGTTGCAGGCCAACTAATATTTGGATTATTGAAGCAGCTGTCGAGAATAAACAGCTTCCGACGTTGCTTCAATGCAGCACGCGCCTGAATTAGGGTACCAGAAGTGTCCCCTGCCTCAACGATAATCGTTGCATCCGAAAATGCAGACATCGTCGCATTACGCTCTGGAAAGAACAAGCGATTTCCTTGCCACGTTTGACGAGCATAACGAAGAATAGGAACCTGACTCACCAACAGAAACTCCTTGGCGATATGCTCTTGCAATTCCTTATTCTCGCGGGGATAGACCTCAGTCACCGGAGTGCCCACTACCGCTACCGTGCGCCCTCCACATGCGATGGCGGTAGTATGCGCGATCGTATCGATCCCTTTAGCAAGGCCCGAATAGATGGTCACGTCATGCTCTACCAATAGCCTAACCAGCCGCTTGGCTCGACGAATTCCATCCTCAGACGGGTTCCGCGTACCAACGACTGCGACGGATCTAGGGGAGTAAGCAAGGTCGAGCCAACCTCGATAGTAGAAGAACTCGAGAGGATGCTCGGCGTCGCGAAGTTTCGGTGGGTAGTCTGCAGTTTGGTGGACGCAAAAGTTAAGATCATGAACTTTCGCCGCGACAAGTTCACGATCGACCTGCTCCAACGTCGAATCGATCAACTCATCTTCGACAATCTCCGCTGGGGTCAACCCAGGATTTTGCCGAAAGGTCTCAGCGAGCGACTTAAACGACGCGCGCTCGGAGTTCCAAAGCCATTCATAGGCTCCCATCTCCCGTCGTTGATCGACCGGCGGAGCAGAAAGCAATGAGTCAAATTCTATCGCTGACATGTCCTCAGCCCAAAGATACTGTATATTTGAACAGTATATCTCAAGGATAGTAGCTGTAGGGTTCTCCTACCCGTGGGGATGATACTCGAACGTGCGTATGTTCCCGACACCTTCGGACATCATGCGGATTGTGCGCCCGACAAATAGTCCCCCCACCACTGCATCATCTTCCGGCGCTCGGGCAGATACTCGGCGTGGTTGTACGCCGCCCGGACGCCGTCGCGCTCGCTGTGGGCAAGCTGGCGTTCGATCCAATCCCGGTTGAAATTGTGCTCATTCAGGATAGTCGACGCGAGTCCGCGGAAGCCGTGTCCCGTCATCCGTGAGTGATACCCCATCCGGTACAGGGCGTACAGGATCGTGTTCTCGCTCATCGGCTTCTTGGAACTCGACCGGCTCGGAAACAGGTACTGGCTATTGCCGTTCAGTTCGCGGAGCCTCGCGACCACGTCCAGAGCCTGCTTCGACAGCGGCACGATGTGCGGCGAGCGCATCTTCATCTTCTCGGCCGAGATGCGCCACTCCTCCTTCTTCTCGTCGATCTCCGTCCACTCTGCAAACCGCAGTTCGCTCGTACGGACGAACGTCAGAGCCATGAATTGGAGCGCCAGGCGCGTCTGCAAGTCCCCGTCGTACGTGCTGATCTTCTGCATCAGTTCCGGCAACTCGGCCTCGCTGACGCGCTTCATGTGCACGACGGTACGGGTCTTCAGCGCGCCGCGGAGGTCGGGCGCTGGGTCGCGTTCTGCCCGACCGGTGGCAATGGCGTATCGGAAGATCTGGCTTGTTGCCTGGATCGTCTTGTGTGCCAGTTCAATCGCATCGCGAGCCTCGATCTTTCGAATCACCGCCAGCAACTCGGGCGCCGTGATCTCGGCGATCGGTCGCACGCCGAGCACCGGAAACAGCTCCCGCTCGAGCAGCTTCATGATCCGGTCGGCGTGTCGCTCGCTCCACGCGCCCTTCCTCTGCTCGTGCCACTCCCGTGCGATGGGCTCGAACGAGTTCGCACGATCGAGGCTTCGCTGAGCCTTCACGCGCTTCTTTTCATGCGAGGGATCGAGGCCGGCGCGCAATTGGTCCTTGATCTCGTCGCGAGCCTTCCGAGCAGCCAGCAACGTCACCGCCGGATAGACCCCGATGGCCATCCGTTTCTCCTTGCCATCGATGCGATACTTCAGCCGCCAGTACTTGGAGCCGTTCGGCATGACCTCGAGGTACATGCCCTGGCCGTCGGCCAACTTGTAGGACTTTTCGCGGGGCTTGGCCGCACGGACAGCGACATCGGTGAGGGGCATTTGAGCGCGGGGGCATTTCGATGCCCCAGATCAGGAAAACTGCCCCCTACGATGCCCCCGGGTTCCGTGGGTGTCAATGGGAAGTTATGGGCAACGCTGGTAACAAAAAGCCCCGCAAGTACTTGACTGGCGGGGCTTTTTAGCCAAACATGGGATTGCTTGGGAGTATATGTGGTGCGTGAGGCCGGACTCGAACCGGCACACCCTTGCGGGCGTCAGGACCTAAACCTGGTGCGTCTACCAATTTCGCCACTCACGCGCATTCCGTCGCCTGACCGCGCGGCACGCAAGATGCGTGCTCCACGCGCCCGGGACTTCACGCCGGCCCGAAAACCGGCACGCCCGATCAGGCGAGCGCGAGATTCTACCCGATCCCTGCGGTCTTGTCTCGCCCTGCCGGCGCCCGTCGTGCCGCGGTGCTAGAATGCCGCGCTCGACGTTTCGGCAACGCGCCGCCGCGCGTCCCCCGAACCCGCCCCACCCGATTCAGCCCGTGAACTTCGACGACTACTGTCAGCAAAAGGCCGCCCCCGCAGGCTCCAGCGTCTACTACGCGCTGCGCCAGGCGCCGCTCGCCACGCAGCCGCGCCTGACCGCGCTGTTCGCGCTGCGCCGCGAACTCGAGGAAACCGTCAAGGAAACCAGCGATCCGACGGTCGGCCACACGAAGCTCGCCTGGTGGCACAAGGAACTCGCGGCACTGGCCGACGGGCAGCCGTCGCACCCCGTCACGAAGGCGCTCGCGCAGCATCACCCGGCGATCGCCGCCGAAGCCGATGCGTTGCGCACGCTCGTCAACGGTTACGGGATGGATCTCGAACAGGCGCGCTACCTCGACTTCGCGAACCTGCAGCGCTATATCGCGCAGGTCGGCGGCACCTTCGCGTCGCTGGTCGCGCGCGCCAGTTCGGCGAATCCGGCCGCACCGCAACCGTGGGCCGCGGACGTCGGCCGCGCGCTGATGCTCGCGCAATTCGTGCAGGAGCTCGGCAACGACGCGCGCCACGGCCGTATCTATCTGCCGATCGACGAACTGCAGCGCTACAACGTAACCGCGGCCGATCTGCTGAACCGCCGCTACAGCCCGGCCTTCACCGAATTGCTGCAATTCCAGACGACCCGTGCGCGCGACGCGCTCGCGGCGGCCGATGCGGCGATCCCCGCCGCCGAACGCCGCGCGCAACGCACGCTGCGCGCGCAGATCGCGCTGGCCGGCGCGCTGCTCGACGAAATCGCGCGCGACGGCTACCAGGTGCTGCACCAGCGCATCGCGCTGACGCCGATCCGCAAGCTGTGGATCGCGTGGCGCGCCGCGCGCCGCCGCTGAGCGGCGCGCCTCACGCCTTCAGCAGCGGCAGCGTGTCGAAGCGCTGCTGCAGCACGCGCGTCGCATCGAGCCCCCACCAGGACCCAAGCACGGTGGCGTAAAGCTGGCGGAAATCGACCGCGACCGGCAGGTTGCCGTTGCCGTCGAGCCGCCCGAGCGCCGGCGGCGCGCCGTACAGCCCGCCGGCCACGCGGCCGCCCATCACGAAGTGCGGCGCGGCCGTGCCGTGATCGGTGCCGTTGCTCTGGTTCTCGCGCACGCGCCGCCCGAATTCCGCATACGTCATCACGAGCGTCTCGTTCCAGCGCCCGAGTTCGATCAACGCGGCGCGCATCGCGCTCATCCCTTCCGCGAACTGCTTGAGCAGCGCGGCGTGCTGCGCCGGCTGGTTCTGGTGCGTGTCGAAGCCGTTGAGCGTCAGGCGCAGCACCGCGACGCCGTCCTGCACGCCGGGCCCCGACGCTTCGCACGCGGCCAGCACCTGCATCGCGGTCTTCACCGACGTGCCGAATGCGCCGGCCGGAAAGGTCGTCCTGAATTCACGCATCCCGCCGCGCGGGCGCAGCCGGTCGGCCGCTTTCACGATGTCGTTCTCGACGTCGATGATGTGCGCGAGCGCCGGGTTCTGCTCGCGCAGCGACGACGGCTCGGCGAGCCGGGCCGCACGGATGAACTGCGCGGGATTGACGAGTGCGATCGCGCGCGCGCCGTTCGACAACGGCCCCATCTCGGCGCTGCCGAGCACGACGCCGTCCGCCGCGAAACCGGGCGGCACGGGCGCCTGCGCGAACGTGCGCGTGAGCCAGCCTTCGTGCAGGTACTGATCCGAGCGCGACGCGGTGTCCCAGATCTCGATCGAGCGGAAATGCGACAGGTTCGGCTGCGGATAGCCGACGCCCTGCACGACCGCGACCTGACCGTCGCGCCACAGCGGCATCAGCGGCGCGAGCGACGGATGCAGCCCCGTCCGCGCGTCGAGCTGCAGCACCTGGTCGCGCTTGATGCCGATGCTGCGTCGGCACTGGTAGTACAGCGGATCCGCGTACGGCACGACCGTGTTGAGGCCGTCGTTGCCGCCCTTGAGCTCAACGAGAATCAGCACGTTCGCATACCCGGCCGCCGGCTTTCGCTCGGCCGGCGTCGCGCCAGCCGCCGTCGCGGGCGCCTGCCACATCGACACGCCGGCGGCGGCCGCGGCACCGGTCAGCGTCAGAAAATCACGTCGGTTCATCGCACATCCTTCGGTTCTCCGCCCGGCGCCTTGGCCGCGGCGGCTGCCCGCTTCGTCATCGTTCGCATCATTTCAGTTGATAGGCCGGATCCATCAGCAGCGCCTCGAGATACGCGCCGCCGGTCGAATCCGTGTCGATCGCGGCGACCGGCGAGAGTTGCAGCACCGCATGCTGCAACTGCAGCTCGGTCGACAATCCCGCGATCGCCTGCGGCCGCGCACGATACTGGCCGAGCCAGCGTTCGAGATCGAAACGCAGGCCGCCGCGCGCCGGCTTCGCGGGCGTGCCGCGCATACCGGCCGACGCCGCGTCGGCCACCGGCATCGCCTGTGCCCGCGCGTTCGGCGGCGCCGGAACCGCACGGGCCGGCGGCCGCATGCCGGCCGTCTCGGTCGCGCGGAACAGTTGCTCGACGAACTGCTTGCGCGACAGCAGCGTGGTGCTGTTGATCCACAGCGCGCCGCCCGGCCAGCCCTTCACGTTCGGCGGATAGAACAGGTTCTGCCCGAGCGTGCGCACGGTGTTCGCGAGCATCTGCGGATCGCCGTACGCGACGTCGAACAGCCGCACCGAGCCGACGACGAATTCCACCGGCGACTTGACGAGCACGCCGCGATTGCGCGGATCCCAGAACGCGTCGGCCGACCACAGCGCGGCGAGCGCCGCGCGAACGTCGTAGCCGCTCGCGCGAAACCGGTCGGCCACCGCATCGAGCGCACCCGGCTCCGGCGTATCGGACACGAACTCGCGCCACAGCTTGCCGGCGATGAAGCGCGCGGTGTCCGGCCGCTTCAGCAGGATGTCGAGAAAGCCATCGCCGTCGAACGGCCCGGTTTCGCCGAGGATCGTCTTGTCGCCGGCATCGTGCCAGTCGGTCCGCACCGCGAAGCGCAGCGTGTCGGGATCGACCGTCCAGCCCGTCATCGCGCGCGCGGCTTCGGTCACGTCGTGTTGCGTGTAGCGCCCTTCGCCGAGCGTGAACAGCTCCATCACCTCGCGCGCGAAATTCTCGTTCGGCCGCCCCTTGCGATTGCTCGCGCCGTCGAGATACTGCAGCATCGCCGGATCCTTCGCGACCGCATGCAGCAGCGTGCCGAAGTTGCCGAGCGCCTCGCGGCGAAACAGCGCGTTCTGCGCGGCCATCGTCTGCGGGTAAGGCACCTTGTCCTGCCCGGACGTGAAGTGCCCGTGCCAGAACAGCGTCATGCGCTCGGTGAGCGGCGACGGCGTCGCGACCATCTCGTTGATCCAGGCCGCCCGCAACGCATCGTAGCGGCGATTGCGCTCGCGCTGCTCGTCGCGCCGCATGTCGGGCGTGAGCGCCTGGCGCTGCGCGCGCGTCGGCGGCGGCTCGGCGAGCCAGTCGGGCCACGTCGTGACGGGCTCGCGCCGCGCATCGCCGAGCGTGTCGGCCACGACCTGCGCGCGCGTCATGCCGACGATGCGCGCGACCTCGGCGGGTGTGGGAGAGAAACCGGTGCGGCTGAGAAAAAACAGCGCGTCGTCGGCATCGAGCGGCGACTGCATGGCAGGCGACGGCGCCGGTGCGGCAGCGTTCGCTTTCATCGTCATGGACTCCCGGAACGCACCGACGGTGCGGATGCCCGTACAACGGCATTCGGCGGCCGAAAGTTGACGGAAAAAGTGCTACGAATTCTTTCCGCGCGGGCATTTCCGCGCACGAAAAACGACGGCACGCATCAGCGCTTGTACAGCTCGCGAACGGCGTCTTCGATGTGCTGGCGCAACAGGTGCCGCTCTTCGGGCGTCATGTGCCCGTCGCGGCGGCGCTGTTCGAGATCGGGAGGCACGGCGGAACGGGCCGTCATGTCGGCGGCGCGATCGGGTTGCGACGCTTTGCCGCGCGGCAGCTTGCGCGACGGTGCGCCCTGCTCGGGGCGCTGCGCATACGCGAAGTTCGACGCATACGGACCGGCAAGTGCGATCGTCAGCATCAGTGCAATCCGGGCAGATCGCATGACCGTCCTCGCTTCTTTGGTCGATTTGTTCCCTTCGTCACGCGGCAACCGGCTACCTCTGGTACTTGAAAAACCCTGCGGAATTCGGGTGTGCAAAGATGAAAGATGGAGTGCAGGGGAGTATCTACCGAATTTCGGCTTCGAGTAAAGGAATCTATATAGCCTGCCTTTACTCGGCGCGACACTACGGGTAAATTTTGTAACCGACTGTAACGCACGAAAATACGCGGCCGTGCGTCAATTCCCATTCGCGATAAGATGCCGATCATGGAAACGAAAAACCCCTCCAAGATTCTCGTCGTCGACGACGACCCTCGCCTGCGCGATCTGCTGCGCCGCTACCTCGGCGAGCAGGGTTTCAACGTCTACGTCGCGGAAAACGCGACCGCGATGAACAAGCTCTGGGTACGCGAGCGTTTCGACCTGCTCGTGCTCGACCTGATGCTGCCCGGCGAAGACGGCCTGTCGATCTGCCGCCGCCTGCGCGGCAGCAACGACCGCACGCCGATCATCATGCTCACCGCGAAGGGCGAAGACGTCGATCGCATCGTCGGCCTCGAGATGGGCGCCGACGATTACCTGCCGAAGCCGTTCAACCCGCGCGAGCTGGTCGCGCGCATTCATGCGGTGCTGCGCCGCCAGGCGCCGGCCGAACTGCCGGGCGCGCCGTCGGAAACCACCGAGGTGTTCGAGTTCGGCGAATTCTCGCTGAACCTCGCCACGCGCACGCTGACGAAGTCCGGCCAGGAAATTCCGCTGACCACCGGCGAATTCTCGGTGCTGAAAGTCTTCGCGCGTCATCCGCGCCAGCCGCTGTCGCGCGAAAAGCTGATGGAGCTCGCGCGCGGCCGCGAATACGAAGTGTTCGACCGCAGCCTCGACGTGCAGATCTCGCGCCTGCGCAAGCTGATCGAACCGGATCCGGGCAGCCCGCGCTTCATCCAGACCGTCTGGGGCCTCGGCTACGTGTTCATCCCGGACGGCGCCGCCTGAGTTTTTTCTTCCCGGTTTCGCCCCGCCCACGGCCCGTCCCATGCGTATCGACCGGCGCCTTCTGCAGCTCGCGTTCGGCGGGCTGTTCTGGCGCACCTTCCTGCTGATCGCGCTGCTGATCTCGGTCAGTCTCGCCGCGTGGTTCCAGAGTTTTCGCGTGATCGAGCGCGAGCCGCGTGCGCAGCGCGTCGCGCTCCAGCTCGTCGCGGTCGTGAAGCTCACGCGCACCGCCCTGCTCTATTCCGATCCCGACTTGCGGCGCGCGCTGCTGCAGGATCTCGAGAGCAACGAGGGCGTGCGCGTGTACCCGCGCGAGAAAACCGACAAGTTCAAGCTGCAGCCCGACGAATCGCTGAACCGCCTGATCGAGCACGACATCCGCAGCCGCCTCGGCGACGATACCGTGATCGCGCAGTCGGTCAACGACATTCCCGGCGTCTGGATCAGCTTCAAGATCGACGACGACGATTACTGGGTCGCGCTCGACCGCGACCAGCTCGACAACGTCACGGGCCTGCAGTGGGCCGGCTGGGGGCTGTTCGCGCTCGCGCTGTCGCTGTTCGGCTCCGCGTTCATCACGAGCCTCGTGAACCGGCCGTTCTCGCGGCTCGCGCTCGCCGCGCGCCAGGTCGGTTCGGGCCAGGCGCCCGAGCCGCTGCCCGAGCGCGGGATGGGCGTCGCGGCCGAAACCAACCGCAGCTTCAACCAGATGGTGCGCGACCTCGAACAGCTCGAGGCCGATCGCGCGCTGATGCTCGCGGGCATCTCGCACGACCTGCGCACGCCGCTCGCGCGGCTGCGGCTCGAAACCGAGATGAGCCCGTCCGACCAGGCGACGAAGGATGCGATGGTCGACGACATCGAGCAGATGGACCGCATCATCGCGGCCTTCATCGACTACGCACGCCCGTCGCAGCGCAAGCCGGAACCGGTCGACCTGTCGTCGATCGCGCACGAAGTCGCCGCGCGCGTGTCGGGCGAGGACGGCGTCGAGATCCGCACGCGGCTCGCGCCGAGCGCGATCATCGAAGCCGACGAGACCGACATGCGTCGCGTGATCGGCAACCTCGTCGAGAACGCGCGCAAGTACGGCCAGAGCAAGCAGGACGGCATCTCGCGCATCACGCTCGAGACGCGCGTGTCGCATGCGCGTGTCGAACTGGCGGTGAGCGACGAAGGCCCCGGCATCCCCGAGGATCAACTGCCGCTCGTGATGCGACCGTTCTACCGCGTCGACACCGCGCGCACCAAGGCGGACGGCACGGGCCTCGGGATGGCGATCGTGCTGCGGCTCGTCAGCCGTTATCGCGGCGCGCTGCGCCTGCGCAACCGCCACCCCGAAGCGGGCCTGGAAGTCACGCTCGAGTTCCCGGGCGCCGGCAAGGCGCGTGCGACCGCGTGACACGCTCGCGCACGCATCTTGCGCGTCACACTATCGGCCCGGTTGATAAAAGCTATGAGGGTCGTTAGTCAAAATCTATTGAAGTGTCTTATTAATAGTGTTATAGTCTTCGGCATGCTGTCACATCATCGTTGCAGCACCGAGGTAGCTTGACTCAGTCTTCTTCCCAACTCACACAGGAGTATCCGCATGAAAACCGTGGGCGATAAACTCGAAGCATTCACCGTCGTAGCCGCGAAGCCGGGCTTCAACAATCATGAGGAAAACGGCCAGTCGGCGTTCGAGACGATCACCGAAGCGTCGTTCCCGGGCAAGTGGAAGATCATCTACTTCTATCCGAAGGATTTCACGTTCGTGTGCCCGACGGAAATCGTCGAATTCGCGAAGCTCACGAAGCAGTTCGAAGAGCGCGACGCCGTCCTGCTCGGCGGCAGCTCGGACAACGAATTCGTCAAGCTCGCATGGCGCCGTGAGCACAAGGATCTCGACAAGCTGAACCACTACTCGTTCGGCGACGTCAAGGGCGAACTGATCGACCAGCTCGGCGTGCGCGACAAGGAAGCCGGCGTGGCCCTGCGCGCGACGTTCATCGTCGATCCGGACAACACGATCCAGCACGTTTCGGTGAACAACCTGAACGTCGGCCGCAGCCCGGAAGAAGTCCTGCGTATTCTGGACGGCCTGCAAACGGACGAACTGTGCCCGTGCAACCGTGCAGTCGGCGGCGCAACGCTGTAAGCGCATCGATGCACGAAGCCCGCGGCGCACGTCCTGCCTGCGGGCTTTTTTAACGGCCAACCCATAGGAGATATCAATGGAATTCATCGACTCGATTAAGGCGCGTATCCCCGACTACGCGAAGGACATTCGCCTGAACCTCGACGGCACGATCTCGCGCTCGTCGCTCGAAGGCACCGACGCGGTCGGCGTGGCGCTGGCGGCGGCCATCGCAGCGAAGAGCACGGTGCTCGTGAAGACGATCCGCGAAGCCGGCGTGCTGTCGCCCGAAGAGACGAACGCCGTGCTGACGGCGGCCGCGCTGATGGGGATGAACAACACGTGGTATCCGTATGTCGAGATGGCCGACGACGCCGACCTGAAGACGCAGCGCGCCGAATTGCGGATGGGCGCGTATGCGACGCACGGCGGCGTCGACAAGCGCAAGTTCGAGATGTACGCGCTTGCCGCGTCGATCGTCGGCAAGTGCCACTTCTGCGTGAAGTCGCACTTTGCGCTGCTGAAGAACGAGCAAGGGATGACCGTCACGCAACTGCGCGACGTCGGCCGCATCGCGTCGGTGATCAACGCCGCCGCGCAGGTGATCGCCGCCGAAGGCGAATGAGCGAATGAGCGGTTGCGCGGCGCTCGCCATACGCGACGCCCGCTTCCAACGAAAATGCCACGCATGCGCGTGGCATTTTTCATTTCGGCGGCGCGGCGTGCGGCGCGAACCGCACGCCGCCACGGCCGGACGTCAGCCGCCCTGCTTCACCAGCAGCGCGGCGGCCTGCGCCTCGATCCCCTCGCCGCGGCCGAGATAGCCGAGCTTCTCGTTGGTCTTCGCCTTCACGTTCACGCGCTCGAGCGGCAGCCCGAGATCCGCGGCGATGTTCGCGCGCATCCCGTCGATATGCGGCGCGAGCTTCGGCGCCTGCGCGATCACGGTGCTGTCGACGTTCTGGATCGCGAAGCCGGCCGCCTTCACGCGCTCGGCGCACGCGCGCAGCAGCACGCGGCTGTCGGCGCCCTTGAACGCCGCGTCGGTGTCGGAGAAATGGCGGCCGATGTCGCCGAGCGCCGCCGCGCCGAACAGCGCGTCGGTGATCGCGTGCAGCAGCACGTCCGCGTCCGAGTGGCCGAGCAGGCCGCGCTCGTACGGAATCGTCACGCCGCCGATGATGAGGGGGCGTCCTTCGACGAGCTGGTGCACGTCGTAGCCTTGTCCGATTCTGAAATCCATGCGTGTTCCGATTGAGAGGAGTGAAAGTCAGGAAGCGTTTTCGGGGCGCGCGAGGATCGCCTCCGCGAGCGCGAAATCTTCCGGGTACGTGACCTTGAAGTTGCGCAGGCTGCCCTGCACGACGCGCGGCGTATGGCCGGCCCATTCGATCGCGCTCGCTTCGTCGGTCAGGTCGTGCCCTTCGCGCTGCGCGCGCAGGATCGCTTCGCGCAGCATGCCGATACGGAACATCTGCGGCGTCTGCGCCTGCCACAGCGCGTCGCGCGGCTCCGTGCGCGCGATCGCGTCGCCGCCGGCCGGCACGCGCTTGAGCGTATCGGCCACCGGCAGCGCGACGATCCCGCCGACCGGGTCATCCTTCAGCGTCGCGACGAGCGTGCGGATCAGCGCCGGCGTGATGCCCGGGCGCGCGGCGTCGTGCACGAGCACCCAGTCGTGGTCGGTCGCGCCGAATTCCGCCAGCTCCAGCAGCCCGTTGAGCACCGACGCCTGCCGCGAGCCGCCGCCGCAGCGACGCACCGCGAAGCGCAGGCCCGCGAAGCGGCGCGCGTCGAAATGGGTATCGTCGGGCGCGAGCACGACGAGCGTCTGCGCGAACTCGCTGCACGCGTCGAACGCGGCGAGCGTGTAGTGCAGCAGCGCGCGGCCGGCCAGCGTGCGGTATTGCTTCGGCACGGCCGAACCGGAACGGCTGCCCGTGCCGGCACAGGGAATCAGGGCGAAAAGTCGGGGAGTCACGAAGGGAAACGCCGGAAAGGTGAAATCGAGAAGCGGATTTTATAATAGGTCTTTCGTCTCGACCGGCGCACCGCGATGCGCCCGTGCACGCCACCCCTGTCGTCCCTATGCCAGATAACGCTTCCACCCCGTCCGCTTCACCCGTTGCCCGCGTCAAGCCCGGCCAGCGTTTCGCCTTCGACGGCGCGCACGGCTCCGCCGACGCGCTCGCCATCGCCCGTTATCTCGCCGACAACCGCCAGGACGTGCCGCTCCTCGCGGTGATCTGCGCGAACGCGGTCGACGCGCAGCGGCTGTCGCAGGAAATCCACTACTTCTCGCCCGACGCGCGCGTGCGCCTGCTGCCCGACTGGGAAACGCTGCCGTACGACACGTTCTCGCCGCACCAGGACCTCGTGTCCGAGCGGCTGGCGACGCTGCACGACCTCGGCGAGGGCCGCTGCGACATCCTGCTGGTGCCCGCGACCACCGCGCTGTACCGGATGCCGCCCGCGTCGTTCATGGCCGCGTACACGTTCGCGTTCGCGCAGGGCGAGCGGCTCGACGAGGCTAAGCTGAAATCGCAGCTCACGCTGGCCGGCTACGAGCACGTGAGCCAGGTCGTGCGGCCCGGCGAATACTGCGTGCGCGGCTCGCTGATCGACCTGTACCCGATGGGTTCGCCGCTGCCGTACCGGATCGACCTGTTCGACGACCAGGTCGACTCGATCCGCGCGTTCGACCCCGACACGCAGCGCAGCCTGTACCCGGTGCGCGACGTGCGCCTGCTGCCCGGCCGCGAGTTCCCGTTCGACGAGGCCGCGCGCACGGCCTTCCGCAGCCGCTGGCGCGAAACCTTCGAGGGCGACCCGAGCCGCGCGCCGATCTACAAGGACATCGGCAACGGCGTGCCGTCGGCCGGCATCGAGTATTACCTGCCGCTGTTCTTCGACGAGACGGCCACGCTGTTCCACTACCTGCCGCAGGACGCGCACCTCGTGTTCACCGGCGATCTCGAAGCGTCGATCCGCCGCTTCACGGCCGATACGAAGCAGCGTCACGCGTTCCTCGCGCACGATCGCGAGCGGCCGATTCTCGAGCCGCAGCGGCTGTTCCTGTCCGACGAGGATTTCTTCGCGTTCGCGAAGCCGTTCGCGCGCGTCGTGCTGCCCGCGCAGCCGGCCGGCGGCTGGGCGACCGCGCTGCCCGAGCTCACCGTCGACCGCCATGCGGAGGATCCGCTCGCGTCGCTGCGCACGTTCGTCGAATCGTCGGGCAAGCGCGTGCTGCTCACCGTCGAATCGGCCGGCCGTCGGGAAACGATCCTGCAACTGCTCGCGGAACATCACCTGCGGCCATCCTCGAACGACGATTTCGCGAGCTGGCTCGCGAGCGACGCGCGCTTCGCGCTCGGCGTCGCGCCGCTCGCGAACGGTTTCGCGGTGCCGGGCGAAGGTTACGCGATCGTCACCGAAACCGAGCTGTACGGCGCGCTCGGCCGCCGCGCGGGCCGCCGCCGGCAGGAACAGGCGAGCAACGTCGACGCGATGGTGCGCGACCTGTCCGAGCTGAAAGTGGGCGACCCGGTCGTGCACGCGCAGCACGGCATCGGCCGCTACATGGGCCTCGTGTCGATGGATCTCGGCGAAGGCGAGACCGAATTCCTGCATCTCGAATACTCGGGCGACAGCAAGCTCTACGTGCCCGTCGCGCAACTGCACGTGATCTCGCGCTACAGCGGCGCCGATCCCGACAGCGCACCGCTGCACGCGCTCGGCTCCGGCCAGTGGGAGCGCGCGAAGCGCAAGGCCGCGCAGCAGATCCGCGACACGGCCGCCGAGCTGCTGAATCTGTACGCGCGCCGCGCGGCCCGCGAGGGCCACGCGTTCGCGCTCGACCCGCGCGACTACGTGAAATTCGCGGAAAGCTTCGGCTTCGAGGAAACGCCCGACCAGGCCGCGGCGATCGCGGCCGTGATCGGCGACATGACGAGCGGCAAGCCGATGGACCGCCTCGTGTGCGGCGACGTCGGCTTCGGCAAGACCGAGGTCGCGCTGCGCGCCGCGTTCATCGCGGTGATGGGCGGCAAGCAGGTCGCGCTGCTGTCGCCGACGACGCTGCTCGCCGAGCAGCACACGCAGACCTTCGCCGACCGCTTCGCGGACTGGCCGGTGCGCATCGTCGAGCTGTCGCGCTTCAAGACCGCGAAGGAAGTGAACGCGGCGATCGCGCAGATCAACGAAGGCAGCGTCGACATCGTGATCGGCACGCACAAGCTGCTGTCGTCGGACGTGCAGTTCAAGCGCCTCGGCCTCGTGATCATCGACGAGGAGCACCGCTTCGGCGTGCGCCAGAAGGAAGCGCTGAAGGCGCTGCGCGCGGAAGTCGACGTGCTGACGCTCACCGCGACGCCGATCCCGCGTACGCTCGGCATGGCGCTCGAAGGGCTGCGCGATTTCTCGGTGATCGCGACCGCGCCGCAGAAGCGGCTCGCGATCAAGACGTTCGTACGCCGCGAGGAAGAAAGCGTGATCCGCGAGGCGATGCTGCGCGAGCTGAAGCGCGGCGGCCAGGTGTACTTCCTGCACAACGAGGTCGAGACGATCGAGAACCGCAAGGCGATGCTCGAGGCGCTCGTGCCCGAGGCGCGCATCGTGATCGCGCACGGCCAGATGCACGAGCGCGAGCTCGAACGCGTGATGCGCGATTTCGTCGCGCAGCGTGCGAACGTGCTGCTGTGCACGACCATCATCGAGACCGGCATCGACGTGCCGAGCGCGAACACGATCATCATGCACCGCGCGGACAAGTTCGGCCTCGCGCAGCTTCACCAGTTGCGCGGCCGCGTCGGCCGCTCGCACCACCAGGCCTACGCGTACCTGCTGGTCAACGATCCGCAGTCGTTGACCAAGCAGGCGCAGCGCCGGCTGGAAGCGATTCAGCAGATGGAGGAACTGGGCTCGGGCTTCTATCTCGCGATGCACGACCTCGAGATCCGCGGCACCGGCGAGGTGCTCGGCGACAAGCAGTCGGGCGAAATCCACGAGATCGGCTTCCAGCTCTATACGGACATGCTGAACGACGCGGTGAAGGCGCTGAAGAACGGCAAGGAACCCGACCTCACCGCCCCGCTCGCCGCGACGACCGAAATCAACCTGCATGCGCCCGCGATCCTGCCGGCCGACTACTGCGCGGACGTGCAGGAGCGGCTGTCGCTGTACAAGCGGCTCGCGAACTGCGAGCACGGCGACGCGATCGACGGCATCCAGGAGGAACTGATCGACCGCTTCGGCAAGCTGCCGCCGCAGGCGCACGCGCTCGTCGAGACGCACCGGCTGCGGATCGCCGCGAAGCCGCTCGGCATCGTGAAGATCGACGCGAGCGAGGCCGCGATCGGACTGCAGTTCGAGCCGAACCCGCCGATCGATCCGATGCGGATCATCGAGATGGTGCAGAAGCATCGCCACATCAAGCTCGCGGGCCAGGACAAGCTGCGCATCGAGACGCGCTCGCCCGACCTCGCGATCCGCGTGTCGACGATCAAGGAAACGCTGCGCGCGCTCGCCCCGAAACAGGGGGCGGCCGTCGCGGCCCGTTGATGCAGCGCCGACGCGGCGCCGATGCGATCCTGACGGGCGCGACGTTGCTGCACCGCATCGCGCCCGGCGAAGGCGGCCGGGCGCGTTTTTGAGTATGATTTCTCATTCATCAGACGGAGTTTTGCCATGTCCACTCCCGACGCGACGGCGCCGTCCGCCGCCACCGAACGCGATGCATCGCTCGTCAGCCTGCCCTGGGTCAAGCAACTCGTGTCGATGGACACGACGAGCCGCGTGCCGAACCTCGGCCTGATCGAGACGGTGCGCGACGCGCTCGCCGCGAAGGGCATCGCGTCGACGATCACGCACGACCCGCGCGACGGCTGGGCGAACCTGTTTGCCACCGTGCCCGCGCACGACGGTTCGACGAACGGCGGCATCGTGCTGTCGGGCCATACCGACGTCGTGCCGGTCGACGGCCAGCAATGGGACAGCGACCCGTTCGCGCCGGAAATCCGCGACGGCCGCCTGTACGGCCGCGGCACCTGCGACATGAAGGGCTTCATCGGCGCGGCGCTCGCACTGCTGCCCGAGATGCAGGCGACGAAGCTCGCGCAGCCGATCCATTTCGCGCTGTCCTACGACGAGGAAATCGGCTGCGCGGGCGCGCCGCTGATGATCGCCGATCTCGTGAAGCGCGGCGTACAGCCGTCCGGCTGCATCGTCGGCGAGCCGACCAGCATGCGGCCGATCATCGCGCACAAGGGCATCAACGCGTACCGCTGCTGCGTGCGCGGCCACGCCGCGCATTCGTCGCTGACGCCGAAGGGGCTCAACGCGATCGAGTATGCGGCGCGCCTCATCTGCCACATCCGCGACATCGCCGAGCGCTTTCGCGCCGAAGGCCCGTTCGACGAACTGTACGACGTGCCGTTCACGACCGCGCAGACGAGCACGATCCAGGGCGGCAACGCGATCAACACCGTGCCGGCCGAGTGCCGCTTCGACTTCGAATTCCGCAACCTGCCGACGCTCGATCCCGAACAGATCTTCGCGCGCATCGAAGCGTACGCGCAGGAAACGCTGCTGCCGCAGATGCTGCGCGAGCATCCGGGCGCCGCGATCGAGTTCTCGAAGATCGCCGCGGCGCCCGGCCTCGACGCGACCGAACAGGCGGCGATCACGCAGCTCGTGCGCGCGCTGACGGCCGACCAGGACAAGCGCAAGGTCGCGTACGGCACCGAGGCCGGGCTGTTCGCCCGCGCGGGCATCCCGAGCGTCGTGTGCGGGCCCGGCAACATCGAGCAGGCGCACAAGCCGAACGAATATGTCGAGCTCGCGCAGCTCGCCGGCTGCGAGCAATTCCTGCGCAAGTTCATCCGCAGCATGTCGGTCGACGCGCACTGACTGCCTCCCGCCACGCCGGCCCGCGTGCGCGGGCCGGCCCACTCCGCCACCCGCCACGTCATGTCGACTGAACAACAGGGCACGGCCCATACGACGATCGACGGCGAGCCGATTCCGACGCTCGACGAGATTGCCGCGCAGCATTTCGCGTTGTCGCCGTGGGTCGCGCGCACGCCCGTATTCGAGCGCGCCGACCTGCCCTCCCTCGAAGGCACGCACGTCAACTTCAAGTTCGAGCTGCTGCAGGCGAGCGGCAGCTTCAAGGCGCGCGGCGCGTTCACGCACGTGCTCGCGCTCGACGAAGCCCGCAAGAACGCGGGCGTCACCTGCGTGTCGGCCGGCAATCATGCGGCGGCCGTCGCGTACGCGACGATGCGGCTCGGCAGCAGCGCGAAGGTCGTGATGTTCCATACCGCAAGCCCGACGCGCATCGCGCAGTGCAAGCAGTACCGCGCGGAAGTCGTGCTCGCGGGCAGCGCGTCGCAGGCATTCGACCTCGTGCGGCGCATCGAGGCCGAGGAAGGCCGCTTCTTCATTCATCCGTTCAACGGCTATCACACGATCCTAGGCACCGCGACGCTCGGCTACGAATGGGCGACGCAGACGCCGGACCTCGACGCGGTGATCGTGCCGATCGGCGGCGGCGGGCTCGCGGCCGGCATGGCGACCGCGCTGCGGCTCGCGAATCCGCGCGTGCACGTGTACGGCGTCGAGCCGGAAGGCGCCGACGCGATGAGCCGCAGCTTCGCGGCCAATCACACGATCAAGATGAGCGCGATGCAGTCGATCGCCGATTCGCTGATGGCGCCGCATACCGAGGAATACAGCTATCAGCTGTGCCGGCGCCATCTCGATCGCATCGTCACCGTCTCCGACGATGCACTGCGCGCCGCGATGCTGTTCCTGTTCTCGCACCTGAAACTGTCGGTGGAGCCGGCCTGCGCGGCCGCGCTCGCGGCGCTCCTCGGCCCGCTGCGCGAAACGCTGCAGGGCAAGCGCGTCGGCGTGCTGCTGTCGGGCACGAACACCGATCCCGCCACGCTCGGCATGCACCTCGCGCACGCGCAACTGCAGCACTGACCACGCGTCGTGCGTGCGCAAACCGACCCGGGGTTATCCCCAGATTATGTTGACAGCCCTGTTGATAACCCGCCGGACAAGCGCGCAAGTGGTTGAGCGGGCGGCGTTTTGCGCGCGCGAAGGTCGATCGTCACGAAATGGGCAGATGCGGCGGCTGGCCGCATGCGCTGCGGTGCTCGCCCTGCTCGCCGGTTGCGCGGCGCCACCCTCGTCCACCTCCCCCGCGCAATCTGCGTCCTGCGCGCGGCCGGGCGAAAGCCGCATGCTGCAGGCCGACCTGCTGTTCGGGCGCGACATCGCCGGGCGCGGCCCCGTCACCGATGCCGAACGCGCGGCATTCCTCGCCGACACGGTCACGCCACGCTTCGCCGACGGCCTCACGTACTGGGACACGCACGGCCAGTGGCGCGACCGCGCGAGCGGCGCGATCACGCGCGAAGACAGTTTCGTGATCCGTATCATCGCCGACGATACGCCCGACACGCGTACGCGGCTCGCCGCGATCCGGCAAGCGTACGTCGAGCGATTTCATCAGCAATCGGTCGGCATGACCGTCGTGCCGGCCTGCGCGTCGTTCTGATTCACCGTCTTTGCCGCCCGGCCGCACGCAAAAAAACGGGCGCCCGAAGGCGCCCGTCGCATGCGCGGAGAACGGCGTATCGCTTACTTGCTCTCGAACATGTCCATGATCTGCTGCTTCTCCTGCGGCGTGACGGGCGGCGGCGCCAGCCCTGCCGCGCCGGCGGAACCGAGGGCGTCGTTCGCGCTGATCGCGTTCTCGGCCGGGTTGATGTCGACGTTCGCGACGAAGCCGTTGCCCGGCGTGCGATCGGCGTAGTACAGCTCGCCGTCGATCGTGGTCAGGCCGTCCGGCATCGGCATCTGCTGCTCGGGCACGCCGTTCAGCGCGGTGCGCATGTAGTTCACCCAGATCGGCAGCGCGAGCTGCGCGCCGAATTCGCGGCTGCCCAGGCTCTTCGGCTGGTCGAAGCCCATCCAAGCCACCGCGACGAGCGACTGCTGGTAGCCGGCGAACCAGCCATCCTTCGCATCGTTCGTCGTACCCGTCTTGCCCTGCAGGTCGTTGCGGCCCAGCGCGTTGGTACCCGCGCCCGTGCCGGCCGTCGCGACCGAATGCAGCAGGCTGTTCATCACGTACGCGTTGCGGCCTTCGATCGTGCGCGGCGCCGTGCTGCCCGCGACCACCGGCTGCGACTTCTGCATCGGCTGGCCGCGCGCGTCGTCGACTTCGGCGATCAGGTACGGGTCGACCTTGTAGCCGCCGTTCGCGAACACCGCGTAGCCGGTCGCGAGCTGCAGCGGCGTCACGAGCCCCGCGCCGAGCGCCATCGGCAGGTACGGCGGCGTCTTCGCCGGATCGAAGCCGAAGCGCTGCGTCACGTACTGCTGCGCGTACTGCGTGCCGATCGACGCGAGGATCCGGATCGACACGAGGTTCTTCGAACGCTGCAGGCCGGTGCGCATCGTCATCGGGCCGTCCGGCTGGTCGTCGTCCTTCGGCTCCCACGCGGTGCCGCCCGGCACGCTCGGCGGGAAGTACAGCGGCGCGTCGTTGATCATCGTCGCCGGCCCGAGCCCCTTGTCGAGCGACGCCGAGTAGATGAACGGCTTGAACGACGAGCCCGGCTGCCGCCACGCCTGCGTCACGTGGTTGAACTTGCTCTTGTTGAAGTCGAAGCCGCCGACGAGCGAGCGGATCGCGCCGTCCTGCGGCGCGATCGCGACGAGCGCGCCTTCGACCTGCGGCAACTGCACGACCTGCCAGCCCGTCTTGCCGTCCTTCAGCACGCGCACGACCGAGCCCGGCTTGATGCGCAGCGCGTTGTTCGCGCGCGGGCCCAGCGCGGCCGACACGAAACGCAGCCCGGCCGGGCCGATCGTCGTGGTCGCCCCGCCGACGAACTGCACCTCGACCGCGTTCGGCGATGCCGACAGCACGACCGCCGATTGCAGGTCGCCGTTGTCCGGGTGGTCGGCGAGCGCGTCGTCGATCGCCTCGTCGCGCTCGTCGCCGGCCGCGGGCAGGTTGATCGACGCTTCGGGGCCGCGATAGCCGTGGCGGCGCTCGTAGTCGAGAATCCCGCGACGCACGGCCTGGTATGCGGCTTCCTGGTCGGCCGAATTGATCGTCGTCGTGACGGTCAGCCCGCGCGTGTAGGTTTCGTCCTTGTATTGCTCGTACATCATCTGCCGGACCATCTCGGCGACGTACTCGCCGTGCACCGCGTATTGATTGCCCGGCGTGCGCACGTGAATCTCTTCCTTGATCGCTGCGTCGTACTGCGGCTGCGTGATGTAGCCGATGTCGAGCATGCGCTTCAGGATGTATTCCTGACGCACCTTCGCGCGCTTCGGATTGACGACCGGGTTGTACGCGGACGGCGCCTTCGGCAGCCCCGCGAGCATCGCCGCTTCCGCGAGCGTGATGTCCTTCAGGTCCTTGCCGAAGTACACGCGCGCGGCGGCCGCGAAGCCGTACGAACGCTGGCCGAGATAGATCTGGTTCATGTACAGCTCGAGGATCTGGTCCTTCGTCAGGGCCTTCTCGATCTTGTACGCGAGCAGCATTTCGTAGATCTTGCGCGTGTAGGTCTTCTCGCTCGACAGGAAGAAGTTGCGCGCGACCTGCATCGTGATCGTACTCGCGCCCTGACGCGCGCCGCCGTGCATCAGGTCGGCCACGCCCGCGCGCAGGATGCCGAGGAAATCGACGCCGCCGTGCTCGTAGAAGCGGTAGTCCTCGATCGCGAGCACGGCCTTCTTCATCACGTCGGGAATGTCCTGGAAGCGCACGAGGCTGCGGCGCTCCTCGCCGAACTCGCCGATCAGCACGTGGTCGGCCGTGAACACGCGCAGCGGCACCTTCGGCTGGTAATTCGTCAGCGCATCGAGCGACGGCAGTTGCGGCGCCATCACGACGAGCGCGTAACCGACGATCAGCGCGCCGACCACCGCGAGCGTCGCGATGAGGCCGACGAACCACAGCGCGACGCGCGAGCCGAACGTGCGGCGGCGCCCTCCGCCTCCGCCACCGCGCTGCTGCGCACGGCGGCCGTCGTCGCGATCGTCGTCATCGGGGTAATAGGCTCCGGACGGCGAACGGCGCAGCGTGTAGTGGGGTTCGTTCCTGTCGGAAGAAGAAGGCGGTCGTTTGATAATTGGCATGTCGGAATGGCGGGCGGTCGTGGCGCCCTCGGACGCATGCGGAAATGCAAGCGGATGAATCAGAGTGGGTGCATCGAGATGCGGCTGTCACGTCGACAGACCCCGCCGCGCGGCGATCCGTTCCCGCGACGTGACAGCGCATTTTAATGAAATCGACCGGGGGCCTTCGCGATTTTTTGTAAAAATTCCCGCAATGGCGTGATTTGCGGCACGTATTGTCGGCATCCTCGGCCTATGATGGACACGCGACACGGCGCGTGCGCACGCGTTTCTTTCAGCCGCGAAAGGTTGGGCGTCCTGATGCACGAGCCGCTTGAACTCGCGCGTTTAAGCCGTATTTAAGTGAACCGGTGGTGTAATATCCGCCGGCTCACGCGGGCCGGAACCGTAGCGGGACCGAAGCGGAACCGTAGCGGAACCGTAGCGGAACCGTAGCGGAACCGTAGCGGGACCAGCTCGCAGCGGGCATTGCCGCGGTCACGCGGCGCCTTTCAACCACGGAGGATTTCATGTCGCTTTTCGACTCTATTTCGCGCACGATCAAAGGCCTGCTGAACGATGCGGCCGATTCGGTACAGGATCCGTCGCGCGACGCACGGCAGATCGTGCGGGAGCTCGACGACAGCATCGGCCGTGCCGAGAATTCGCTGATCGAAATCGAGGCACAGGTCGCCACCCAGCGCAGCAAGCGCGATGCGGCCGACGACAAGGTGAAGAAGTACGAGGACGGCGCGAAGCGTGCGCTGCAGGCCGGCGACGAAGCGCTCGCCCGCGAGGCGCTCGCCGCACAGTCCAACGCGGAAGCCGAGCGCGATGCGCTCGCGGCCGAACTGGCGACGCTCGAGCCGTCGGTCGACAAGCTGAAGGGGCAGATCGCCGACATGCGCCAGCGCCGCAACGACCTCAACGCGCGCTCGAACATCCTGCAGGCCAAGCAGGAAATCGCGCAGGCGAAGGACGTGGCCGCCAGCGCGCTGGGCGGCATCGGCGGCAAGAACCTGTCCGAGGATTTCCAGAAGCTCGAGGACAAGGTCGCGCTGCAGAATGCCCGCTCGGACGCGCGCCTCAATTCCGCCGACACGTCGAGCGGCAAGGCGCTCGAGGACAAGCTCGCCGCGTTGAACAAGGGCCCGTCGGTCGAAGATCGTCTCGCCGCGCTGAAGAAGCAGCTCGATACGCCCGCGCAGTAACCGCCGCCGCGAGCCCCCGCGTCGCGCCCCGGCCCGGGCGCGCGGCGCGAACCGATCGTCAGGAGACGGGCGCCTCGCGCCCGGTTCGACCATGAAGAAATCTCTCGCCGCACTCGGCCTCTCGCTGATGTTGCTGTCGTCCGTCGCGTTTGCGGTCCCGTCGCTGCAGCAGGTCGAGCAATCGATCGCGCAGCGCAACTGGCAGCAAGCCGACACGCAACTGTCGCAAGTCATCGATGCCCATCCGAACAACGCGCACGCGCGCTACCTGTATGCGCAGGTGCTGGACCGCGAAGGCCGCGCGTCCGACGCGCTCGCGCAACTGCAGCGCGCGAAATCGCTCGATCCGCAACTGAAGTTCACCGACGCGTCGCGCTTCGCGCAGACGGAGTCGCGCATTCGCGCCGATGCCGCGCGCGTGAGCGGCAACACGCCGTCGGCCACGCAGGCGGGCACCCTGCAGCCGGGGCTCGCTCCCGCCGTCGCGCCGGCCGAAAAACACGGCCCGTCGACCGGCATGTGGATCGGCCTCGGGCTGATCGTCGCCGTGATCGCGCTGGTGCTGCGCTGGACGCTGCGACGCGCGCGCACGGCCGACGACGGCCGCGCCGACGACGAACGCCGCACGCAGCTCAAGCGCGCGACCGACGTGCTGAACGACATCCGGCCGCTGAAGCTCGATGCGAAGCTGTCGACGGCGCCCGGCGCCGCGGCGCTGACCGGCGAGCTCGAAGCGATCGAGAACGACGCGCGCACGCTCGTCGAGACGCTCTCGAGCGGCAAGAATCCGGTGCCGCCGTATCGCGTCGATGAACTCGAACAGCGCCACGCCAGCGTGAAGGCGCGCGTCGAAGGCCGTCCCGACCCGGCGGCGCAGCCCGCGGCGCCGGCGAACGGCAGCGGCTCCGTGTACGCGCAGGAAGCCGACCGCATGACGGGCGCCCAGGGCCAGCCGTATCAGCAGCAGCCCTACCCGCCGCAACAGCCCTATCCGCAACAGCAGCCGCCCGTCGTGATTCAGCAAGGCGGCGGTTTCGGCGGCGGGATGGGCGGGCTCCTGACCGGCGTGCTGCTCGGCGAAGCGATGTCGGGCGGCCGCGAGCGCGTGGTCGAACGCGACGTGATCGTCGACGGCGAACGCCACCGGCAGGAGGCCGACCCGGGCTTCGACCTCGGCCGCGGCGACGATTCGAGCTGGAGCGACGGCAATGGTGGCGGTGGCGGCATGGACCTCGGCAGCAACGACGACGGCTGGACCGACGACAACACCTGAAGCACCGACGGCCAGGCGTCGACGTCCGTCTCGACGCCCGGCCGCGCACGCCGCGCGCTGCCGCATGGCCGCCCGCTGCCGACGCGCGGATTTGTCAATCATTTCAAGATGGACTACCGGCAATGGGGCACGTTCGCTATCATGCGGCCATCGGCGTGCCACCGACCCTCATTCGACGCAAGGCAATCCTGCGCGTCGCGGCACGCCTCCCCCGCCCCCCCAACAGGAGAAAGCCGCTCATGAGCATCATCAAGGAATTCAAGGAGTTCGCCGTCAAGGGCAACGTGATGGATCTCGCCGTCGGCGTGATCATCGGCGGCGCGTTCTCGAAGATCGTCGACTCGGTCGTGAAGGACCTCATCATGCCGGTCATCGGCGTGCTGACCGGCGGCCTGGATTTCTCGAACAAGTTCATTCTGCTCGGCACCATCCCCCCGTCGTTCAAGGGTAATCCCGATTCGTTCAAGGACCTGCAGGCCGCGGGCGTCGCGGCATTCGGCTACGGTTCGTTCATCACCGTGGCGATCAATTTCGTGATCCTCGCGTTCATCATTTTCCTGATGGTGAAATTCATCAACAAGCTGCGCAAGCCGGAAGAAGCCGCGCCGGCCGCGACGCCGGAAGACATCGTGCTGCTGCGCGAGATCCGCGATTCGCTCAAGCAGCGCTGATCGCGCCACGCTTCGCGTGCCAGGCCCGCCCCGTGCGGGCCTTTTTATTGCGCATGCGATGCACCGCCGCATGCGGCCCATCTCACTTTTTTGTGACGGGCGAATGCACGCGCGGGAAAAGCAGGTCTATGATGGAGACTAAACGACAGTACGGGCGCCAAGACGCTGGCTGTGTCGATCATGGCGAGCAGGTCGACGGGAGACATTGATCGTCGTACTGCACGAATGCAGCATTTTCGTGTGCTATAAAGGATCGACATGCGGCGTACATAGCCGGGAGTGGGTCGCATGAAAGTGCCGCATTTCTTGCAATTGTTTTTGAGGCGAGTGTTTATGTCCTTCCCGAAAAAACGTCGGCGTGCGCCGCAGGATGGCCAGGAGTCGTTCCTCGCGGTCTTGCGCCACTCGAAGCCGTTTGCCCAGCTCGACACCAAGATTGCCCGCGCCCGCGCGCAGGACGAGCCCGTCCTCTATGCGCACGTGCTGCCCGGCCTCGACGTGCTCCTGTGCAGCGTGCGCGGCGCGCAGCCGCCCTATCCGGCCATCGCCGAGCTGCGCAAGCGCTGCATCGAATCGATCGCCAACGCGCTCGAGCAACCGCTCGACGGCCTCGAGAACGGTGGTTACTGGTACGAAGCGAACGGCTTCGGCTTCCTCGTGTTCGCCAGTCGCGCGCGTGCGCGCATCCTGCCCGAGTTTGGTGCGGGCACGAAAGCGAGCCTGCGCGGCGGCCTCGGCCGCCAGAACGCCGGCGATACGACACCCCGCTCGCTCGGCTGATCCGCCAGTCATTCGATGGGCCGCCTCCGGGCGGCCCATCTGCCATTCACGCGCCCTGCTTGCCCGTCACGGCGCCTGCCGGCGACCGTTTCCCGGCCGCACGATGTCGATGAACGCGGCGAAATCGGCGCCGGCCAGCCCCTGCGCGGCGCCGAGCCTCAGTACCTGCTGCACGGTGGCCGACACGGGCATCACCGCGCCCGTGTCGCGCGCGGCGTCCGCGATGGCGTCGACATCCTTTTGAAACGTACTCAGCGCGCCGATCGCAGGATGGCCGCCCGACGTCATGCGCGGCACGAAGGTCTGCAGCAGCACCGAATCGGCCCATCCGCCGGCCAGCGCCTCGGCCAGACGCGCGGCGTCGATGCCGCTCGCCTGCGCCAGGCCGACCGCCTCGGCGATCGCGGTGACCGTCGCGGTGACGATCGCCTGGTTGCACAGTTTCGCCGTCTGGCCCGCCCCCGCGTCGCCCATGTGCGTGATGCGCGACGCGTACGTATCGATCAACGGGCGCACCGCGTCGAGATCGGCCGCGCGGCCGCCGGCCATCACCGCGAGCGTGCCGGCCTGCGCGCCCGGCACGCCGCCGGACACCGGCGCATCGACCCAGCCGACGCCGAGCGCGGCCGCACGCGCCGCATAGTCGCGCGTGACGGCGGGCGGAATGCTCGAATGATCGACGATGCGCCGCACGCGGCGCGCGCTCGCGTCACCGGAAAGCAGCCCGTGCTCGCCGAACACGACGTCGCCGACCGCCCGGCCGTCGAGCACGCACACGAACGCCGTCTCGACGCGCTCGGCCAGCTCGCGCGGCGTGCCGACCACCTGCGCGCCGTCCTTCACCAGCGCCTCGGCCTTCTCGCGCGAGCGGTTCCATACGCTCACGCGATGCCCGGCCGCCAGCAAATGCCGAATCATCGGCGCGCCCATCAATCCCGGTCCGCAAAATCCGACTTCCACGTTCGTCGTCTCCGATATGGGTTGCAGTTGCCGCCCATCATACCTATCACTCAAGAAGCCGGGCACGCACGGGACCGTAGCGGAACCGAAGCGGGACCGTAGGGGGACCGTAGCGGGACCGCCTCGGGACCGCGCCTTGCACCGGCAAAACAGATCGATATCCCAGGGAGGCATCATGAGCGACCACGTGTACAAGATGATCGAGCTGACCGGTTCGTCGCGGCAATCGAGCGACGACGCGATTCGCAACGCGATCTCGAAAGCCGGCAAGACGCTGCACAACCTGCACTGGTTCCAGGTGACCGAAACCCGCGGCCACATCGAAGGCGATCAGGTCGTGCACTGGCAGGTCACGCTGAAGGTCGGCATGCGCATCGACGACTGACGCACCCGTCGCCACCCGCCGCGCCGCGGTCCGGATCCGCGCAATACGGATCCGCGCGGCGCCGCGCGCCCATCCGTTCAGGCCCCTTGTCGCGGCCCGGCCGGCGGATACCTGCGGGTATCCATCTCTTGACGCTGATTTTCGTTCATATTAAAAACGATATACCCCACCCACTCCTCGATCAGCCCAGCCATATAACCCGGAGATAACATGAGTCAGCAACGCGAGGCGATCGACACGTACCTCTTGCGCGTCTTGCACACCTTGTTGATGGAGCGCAGCGTCACGCGCGCGGCCGTCAAACTGAACCAGTCGCAACCGGCGATCAGCGCCGCGCTGCGGCGCCTGCGCGACATCACCGGCGATCCGCTGCTGGTGCGCGGCAAATCCGGCATGGTGCCGACCGAATACGGGCTGCGCCTGCTCGAGCCCGTGCAGAACGCCCTGCGTGAAATCGAGCGCATCAAGTTCCAGCAGCACAACTTCGACCCGGCCACGTCGATCCGCTGCTACCGGATCGGCTGCCCCGACTACCTGAACGTGCTGTTCGTGCCGACCGTCGTCGAACGCTTTCGCCTGGCCGCGCCGAATGCGACGCTCGAGTTCCACTCGCTCGGCCCCGCGTTCGACTACGAGCTCGCGCTGGAAGACGGCAAGCTCGACATCGTCGTCGGCAACTGGCCCGAGCCGCCCGAGCAACTGCACCTGTCGAACCTGTTCGTCGATGAAATCGTCTGCCTGATGAGCAACACGCACCCGTTCGCGAAGCGCGGCGGGCTCACGCTCGACCAGTACCTGAACGCGCCGCATCTCGCGCCGACGCCGTACTCGGTCGGCCAGCGCGGCGCGATCGACGTGCATCTCGCGCGCGAACGGCTCAAGCGCCACGTGGTCGTCACGCTGCCGTACTTCAACCTCGCGCCTTACGTGCTCGTGAAGTCGGACCTGATCTTCACGACCACGCGGCTGTTCGCCGATCATTACGCGAAGTTCCTGCCGTTGTCGGTCGTGCCCGCGCCGCTCGACTTCCCGCCGATGCAGTACTACCAGCTGTGGCACGAGCGCTGCCATTACTCCGACGAAGTGCGCTGGCTGCGCAGCCTCGTCGCCGAAGCCACCCGCACGCTGATCGAGGCGTAAGCGCACAGGGCGCGCCCCGCGCGCGCCGGTCACGCCGTTGCGCGTGGCCGCGGCGGGTTGCGCGGCGGGCGGTGGCCGCCACGGCCGCGCACCCGATCCGCAACGTGCTGCGCGACCTCCGCGCCGACGCGTCAGCGCGACGCTTCCACGAGCGCGTGCGCAAGCGCGTTGTGGCGCTCGATCACGGGCGGCAGATCGAGCGTCGCCAGCCGCCCTTCGCGCACCACCACCTTGCCGTTCACCACCGTGTACGCCGTCTGCGACGGCGCGCAGAACACGAGCGCCGCGACCGGATCGTGCAGCGCGCCCGCGAACAGCGGCTGACGCAGGTCGAACGCGGCGAAATCCGCGGCCATGCCGGGTTTCAGCGCGCCGATGTCGTCGCGGTTCAGCACCTTCGCGCCGCCGAGCGTCGCGATCTCGAGCGCCTCGCGCGCGGTCATCGCGTCGGGCCCGAAGCCGACGCGCTGCAACAGCAGCGCCTGGCGTACCTCGGCGACCATCTGCGCGCCGTCGTTCGACGCGGAACCGTCGACGCCGAGCCCCACCGGCACGCCCGCGAGCCGCATCTTCTTCACCGGCGCGATGCCGGACGCGAGCCGCATGTTCGAGCACGGGCAATGCGCGACACCCGTGCCGGTGCGCGCGAACAGGCCGATGCCCGCATCGTCGAGCTGCACGCAGTGCGCATGCCACACGTCGTGACCGACCCAGCCGAGGTCTTCCGCGTATTCGGCGGGCGTCATCCCGAACTTCTCGCGGCTGTACGCGATGTCGTTGACGTTCTCCGCGAGGTGCGTATGCAGCGACACGCCGTATTCGCGCGCGAGCACGGCCGCGTCGCGCATCAACTCGCGGCTCACCGAGAATGGCGAGCACGGCGCGACCACCACGCGCAGCATCGCGTAGCGCCCTTCGTCGTGATAGGTCTCGATCAGGCGCTGCGTGTCGCGCAGGATATCCGGTTCGCGCTCGACGACCGAATCGGGCGGCAGCCCGCCGTCGCGCTGGCCGACGCTCATCGCGCCGCGGCTCGCGTGAAAGCGCATGCCGATCCGCCGCGCGGCGCCGATGCTGTCGTCGAGCCGGCTGCCGTTCGGATAGATGTACAGATGATCGCTCGACGTCGTGCAGCCCGACTGCAGCAGCTCGGCCATCGCGGTGAGCGTCGACACCTCGATCATCTCGGGCGTCAGGTGCGCCCAGATCCGGTACAGGTTCGTGAGCCAGCCGAACAGTTCGGCGTTCTGCGCGGCCGGCACCGCGCGCGTGAGGCTCTGGTACATGTGGTGATGCGTGTTCACGAGCCCCGGGATCACGAGGTGGCCGCGCAGGTCGAGCACTTCGTCGGCCGTGTCGGGCAGCTCGGCGCTCGGGCCGACCGCGACGATCCGGTTGTCTTCGATGTAGAGCCCCGCGTCGCGCAGCTCGCGGCGCGTGTCGTCCATGGTCACGAGCACGTCGGCGTGCTTGACCAGCAGCGTCGTCGGGCGGGATGAGGTGGGGTTCGGCGCGCGTGCGCCGGCGTGCTGCTCGAGATTCATGCGTTCTCCGCGTCGGTCTGCCTCCCGGGTTGCCCTGGAGGCGGTCACACAGCCGTTCGAACGCTGAATCGCGGCACGCCCCGGTGCCTGCGTCCGTTCGAACGCCCTGGCCCGGTTACCCGGCGTGCTCGCCGTCTTCGGGGTACGCGCGGGCCACGGGCCGACGCGCACGGCGGGAGGATCGCCCAAGCGCGCGCCGCGCACAATGCGCGATCCCGAATACCGTCCTTCAGGGATTCGGTATGGTACGCCGCCCGCCGCCCCGCCGGGCGCCCGGCATCCACGCGCGAAGCCCTGTCGGGCGGGCCGTCGACAGCCGCTCATGCGCGGCGCATTATCTTCGATATCGCGCACGTATTTGCACGGGGAACCTTTTTACAATGCCTGCACGGCGCTCGCTTCACGCTCGCCGACGGGTATGTAGCCACGTGACGTGGAGCCTCGATCCGCCGCACAGTCATGGATCGGGTCGCCGCCGAACCTCGCATTCACACAAGGACACAACGAATGGGAAAGCTCACTACCCACGTACTCGATACGGCGCACGGCCGTCCCGGCGCGGCCATCAAGGTCGACCTCTACGCGCTGGACGGCGAATCGCGCCGCGCGATCAAGACCGTGCTGACCAATAGCGACGGCCGCTGCGACGAACCGCTGCTCGAAGGCCCCGCGCTCGCCGCCGGCGAATACGAACTCGTGTTCCATGCCGGCGACTACTTCGCGTCACTCGGCGTGAAGGTGCCCGAACCCCGCTTCGTCGACCGCGTCGTGCTGCGCTTCGGCATCGCCGACACCGGCGCGCACTACCACGTGCCGCTGCTCGTGTCGCCGTGGTCGTACAGCACCTATCGCGGCAGCTGACACACGAATCAGCGCCCGCATCAAGACAAACGATCTGAGTCTGGAGGAGTTTCATGGAAGGCTTCATCACCGACTGGCTGAACCTCGCGCTGCGATGGCTGCACGTCATCGTCGCCATCGCGTGGATCGGCGAGTCGTTCTATTTCGTCGCGCTCGACAACAGCCTGAAACCGCCGACCGACGCGAACCAGCGCAAGCGCGGCGTGTTCGGCGAGCTGTGGCACGTCCACGGCGGCGGCTTCTACAACATGCAGAAGTACACGGTCGCCCCGCCGGAAATGCCGGACGACCTGCACTGGTCGAAGTGGCCGTCGTACACGACGTGGCTGTCGGGCTTCACGCTGTTCTTCGTGCTGTACCTGCTCGCCCCGAACACGTACCTGATCGACAAGAACGTGCTCGACATGGGCCCGGTGGTCGCCGTCGCCTCCGCGCTCGGCTTCCTCGCGGCCGGCTGGATCGTCTACGACTCGCTGTGCCGCATCCTCGGCACCAACGACCGCGTGCTCGGCATCTGCGTGGGCCTCTACGTCGTCGCCGCCGCGTACCTCGCATGCCACATCTTCTCGGGCCGGGCCGCCTACCTGATCGTCGGCGCGATGCTCGCGACGATCATGTCGGCGAACGTGTTCTTCGTGATCATCCCGGGCCAGCGCAAGATGGTCGACAAGATGCTCAAGGGCGAGGAACCGAATCCGATCTACGGCAAGCGCGGCAAGCAGCGCTCGGTGCACAACACGTACTTCACGCTGCCGGTCGTGTTCGCGATGCTGTCGAACCACTATGCGATGACGTACACGAACAAGTTCAACTGGGTCGTGCTCGTGCTGATCATGCTGGCCGGCGCGCTGATTCGCCAGTTCTTCGTGATGCGTCACCGCGGCAAGCAGCTGTGGTACCTGCCGATCGGCGGCGTCGCGCTGCTGTCGGGCGCGCTGGTGTGGACGATGCCGAAGCCGGTCGCGCCGGAAGCGCAAGCGGCCAACGCACCGAAGATCGTGATCAACGACATCATGCCGATCCTGCAGCAGCGCTGCGTCGCGTGCCACTCGGCCAAGCCGACGCTGATGGGCAGCGCGCCCGCCGGCGTGATGTTCGACACGCCCGACGAAGTGTCGAAGAACGCACAGCGCATCTACGACCAGGCCGTGCGCCTGAAGGCGATGCCGATCGGCAACGTCACGCACATGACCGACGACGAGCGGACGAAGCTCGCCGCGTGGTTCGAGGGCGGCGCGGTCAAGTAAGCCGCCCGCCGGGCGCCGGAAATCATTCGCCGGCGCCAGCCTCTTCGTTCTCGGGCCCGGTGACGGGCCCGTTTTTTTGCCCGCGCGGAGCTGAATGCGCTTCGCGCGTCAGTCGCGCATCGCGTCGTCCGCTTCGCGGAACGTCGAACCGCAACGCTCGACTCACGCGTCGACCGTCTCCGGCAGTCGCGCGATCGCCTTGATCTCGAACTGGAAGCCGTACAGCCAGGTCACGCCGACGGCGGTCAGCGTCGGATGCGGTGCATCGCCCCAGTATTCGGGCACGATTTCCCAGACGCGCTCGAACGTCGCCTCGGGATCGACGAGGAACACCGTCACGTCGACGACGTCGTCGAACGTGCAGCCGGCCGCCCGCAGCACCGCATTCAGGTTGTCGAACGCGCGGCGGACCTGCGCGCCGAGTTCCGGCTCGGGCGAACCGTCCTCTCGGCTACCGACCTGCCCGGACACGAACAGGAAGCCGTTCGAGCGCAGCGCCGGCGAGTAACGGTTGCGGTCGTACAGCGCCTGGCGACCCGGCGGGAAAACTACGCTACGCTTTGCCATTCGACACCTCCATCGGTCTTGTCGGGCGACATGCCCTTGCATCAACGATGGAGGCACTTTAAGGACCGTTGCGCGGCGGATAAACCGGCAACCCTGTCCAACACTGTTTGCTCGCCCCAAACAATCTGCGACCGACGCGGAGCCCCGACCCGATGGATCGATTCGACGCAATGCAGGCGTTCGCCCGCGTGGTGGAAGCCGGCAGCTTCACGAAGGCAGCCGACACGCTGCACATGAGCCGCACCACCGTCACGCAACTGGTGCAGCAGCTCGAGGCGCGACTGCGCGTGAAATTGTTCAATCGCACGACCCGCAAGGTCGTCGTCACCGCGGACGGCGCCGCATACTACGAGCGCGTCGTGCGGCTGCTGGCCGACATGGACGATGCCGAAACGAGCCTGTCCGCGGCGTCGGCGTCGCCGCGCGGGCGGCTGCGGGTGGACGTGCCGACCCCGTTCGCGCGCCTGATCCTGATCCCGGCGCTACCCGCGTTTCATGCGCGCCATCCGGACATCCAGCTCGACATGGGCGTGAGCGACCGCGTGGTCGACGTGATCGGCGAAAACGTCGATTGCGTCGTGCGCGGCGGCGAGCCGACCGACCGCGCGCTGGTCGCACGCCACATCGGCGACCTGCGGCTCGGCGTGTACGCATCGCCCGCCTATCTCGCGCGCGCCGGCACGCCGTCGCATCCGGCCGAGCTCGAAGACACGCATCACCGGGTCGTCGGCTTTCTGTGGGCGCGCACCGGCAAGACGCTGCCGTTCGCGATGGCATGCGACGGCGAGCAGGTCAACGTGCGCGGGCGCTACGTGCTCGCGGTCGACGACGGCAATGCGTACCTCGAAGCCGGCCTCGCGGGGCTCGGCATCCTGTGGCTGCCGGACTACATGGCCGCCGCGCATCGCGCGAGCGGCGAGCTGGTGCCGCTGTTCGAGCAGTGGCAACTCGAACCGATGCCGATGTATGTCGCCTTCCCGCCGAACCGGCACGTCAGCGCGAAGCTGCGCGTATTCGTCGACTGGGTGGCCGAGCTGATGGCGCGGCATGCGCCGGTCGCGAGCCGCCGCCGCGGTCAGGGTGCGCGCGATACGCGCAAGGGCGCGGCGGCCTGATTCGCCTGAAAACGACGCGCATGAAAAAACCCGCGCGAATCGCGCGGGTTTCGATCGACGGACGATCGGCCCGACTCAGGCCGTCAACGCATGCAGCGCGTCGTCGGTGAGCCACAGCGATTCCGGCAGATCCTGCTCGTTCAGGTTCAGGCCGTCGCCGCCACGATCGACGACGATGAAGTCGCTGACGCCGCCGAGCGCGATCAGCGGGTGATGCCACACGCCCTTCGCGTAGTTCACGCCCTGCCAGCCGCTCGTGACGAACGCGCGGATCTTCGCCGGATCGAGATCGCCCGCCGGCGCGACGACGACGAGATACGGCCGGTCGTTCAGCGGCACGAACGCCTGACTGCCGAGCGGGTGCCGCTCCAGCATCTTCACTTCGAACGGCAGCGTGCGCGGCTGGCCGCGAAACAGGTTGACGAGCGGGCGGCCGCCTTCGTCGGCCACGTCGACTTTCGCGAGATCGTGAAAGCGGATCGTCGTGCCGAGGTTGATCGGGATCTGCTTCGCCCCTTCCGTTTCGATCACGTCGCCGAACGGCGCGAAGGCTTCCCTGGTCAGCGGTTCGATGGCAAGCGTCTTCATTTGTCGAGCGTCCCCCACAGGCGCAGGCGCGACACGCCGCCGTCCGGAATGATGTTCAGCCGCACGTGCGTGACCGGGCCGAGCGACGCGATCTCATGTTCGAAGTAGTGCTGCTTGTCCATCTGCAGCTTCTGCTCGCCGAGCAGCACCGGCCAGAACATCGACTGCGTGATCAGCGAGCTGTCGGTGCCGCCCGACACGTACGCGGCCTGGATCGAGCAGCGGTCCGGGTAGTTGCCCTTGAAGAACGCGGTATCGACTTCGATCTTGCGGATCACGCCCGGCTGCGCGAGCGCGATGATCGCCCAGTCGTTGCCGGGCTCGCGGCGGCGGCGGGTTTCCCAGCCGTCGCCCATGTTCACGCCGCGGCCCGGCAGCAGCAGGTTCGACGCGACGCCGAAGTGCTGGTTGTTCGCGGCCACCACGTAGCCGCCGTTTTCCATCGCCGCGAGATCGAACTGCTCGGTCGCGCTCGCGCCGGCCCAGTCGAGCTGCGGCTGGCCATACACGCGCAGGCGCGCGATGCCGCCGTCCGGGTAGATGTTCACGCGCAGGTGCGTGAACGCACGCGCGTCGCTCGCCTCGACGTAGTGATGGCTGTTGCCCTGCAGCGTCGTCGACGGCACGATCTCGACCCAGTCGGTCGCCTGCGTCGGCGCGCCGTCGGCCACGAACGCGGCCTCGATCGACGCGGCCGGCGGGAAGTTGCCGGTGAAGTGGCTCGTGTCGATGTCGAAGCCCTTGATCACGCCCGGCCGCGCGAGCTTGACGATGCACCAGTCGTAGCCGGTCGTACGCTTGCGGCGCGTTTCCCAGCCGTCCATCCACTTGCCGTGATCGTCGTACTTGCCGGGAATGAAGACGGCCGGCTCGGGGTTCAGCATCCGCTCCTTCGGCGCGAAGAAATCGTCGCTGGCCTCGAGCGCCTGCGCACCGAGACGCGGGTCGGCAAGGTTCACGTAGCGCCGCGTGAAATCGGGTGCGTTCGGATCGAGAAGCGGAACAGCCATGATGTTTCCTTGTTTCAGTGAAGCGATCGGGCCGCCGCGACGCGGCGGCCCAGAGTGCGGTGTCAGGCGTCGATCAGGTCGTCGAGGCGAAAGCGCGCGATCCGGTAGATCTGGTCGAGGCTCGCGCGCAGCTCCTCGTCGCGCGAATGATTCACGCGCGACTCGAAGTTCGCGATGATGCCGTGCCGGTCATAGCCGCGCACCGCGAGGATGAACGGGAAGCCGAATTTCTCGCGATACGTGCGGTTCAGCGTCAGCAGCTTGTCGAATTCTTCCTGCGTGCACTGGTCGAGGCCCGCGCCGCTCTGCTCGCGGGTCGACTCGGCCGTCAGCTCGCCGCGCACGGCGGCCTTGCCGGCCAGCTCCGGGTGGGCGTTGATCAGGGCGAGCTGGCGCGCTTCGCCACCGGTTTCCACCGCATCCGACATCGTCTCGTGCAGCGCGTCGATGCTCGCGAACGGCCGCTTGCCCGCGGCGACCTCGGCCACCCACGGCGAATGTTCGAAGATGCCCGACAGCGCCGCGACGAATGCGCCGGGCGCCATCGTGTTCAGTTGCTCCAACGTGTAACGCATCGCCTTCATGCTTTCCCTTCGTTTCGATGATTGGGCTGATACGGATGATGTTCACGCCAGTGACGCGCGATATCGACACGGCGCGTCACCCATACGCGATCGTGCTGCTCGATGTGGTCGAGAAAACGCTGCAGCCCGCGGAACCGGCCCGGCCGGCCGAGTAGCCGGCAGTGCATGCCGATCGACAGCATCTTCGGCGCCTCGTCGCCCTCCGCGTACAGCACGTCGAAGGCGTCGCGCAGGTACTGGAAGAAGTGGTCGCCGGTGTTGAAGCCCTGCGGCGTCGCGAAACGCATGTCGTTCGTGTCGAGCGTGTACGGCACGATCAGTTGCGGCGACGTGCGGCCGCCCGACACCTCGACGTCCATCCAGAACGGCAGGTCGTCGCCGTAGTTGTCGGAGTCGTACAGGAAGCCGCCGTATTCGGCGACCAGGCGGTGCGTATTGGGGCTGTCGCGGCCCGTATACCAGCCGAGCGGACGCTCGCCCGTCACGCGCTCGATCGCCTCCATCCCGAGGCGCATGTGCTCGGCTTCGAGCTCCGGCGTCATGCTCTGGTAGTGGATCCAGCGCCAGCCGTGGCACGCGATTTCATGGCCGAGCTCGACGAATGCGCGCGCAAGCTCCGGATGACGCTCGATCGCCATGCCGACGCCGAATACCGTCAGCGGCAATCCGCGCTTCTCGAACTCGCGCAGGATGCGCCACACGCCGGCCCGCGACCCGTATTCGTAGATCGACTCCATGCTCATGTGGCGGTCCGGGTACGCGGCCGCGCCGACGATTTCGGACAGGAACTGCTCGGAGCCCGGATCGCCGTGCAGCACGCAGTTCTCGCCGCCCTCCTCGTAGTTCAGCACGAATTGCACGGCGACGCGGGCGCGCCCCGGCCAGTTCGCCTGCACGGGATGGCGGCCGTAGCCGATCAGGTCGCGAGGATAATTGGGATCGAGTGGCATGGGTTCGAGGTGCGGCGAAAGCCTTGCTGAAGTAATGGGTTCGCATCGGCTGCACGGCGCCCGAGGCCGGCCGCACGAGCCGATGCGATGACGGCCCAGTGTAGCGAAAACGCTCATACGCGCCCATACAGCGGCGCAGATAGTGCGTGTCAGACGGTGTGTATGTGCGGTTGCGGCAAATTCGGGCCCGGCTCCGCCGCTTCGCCATCCGGCGGGCTGAAGCGGGCGAACGCGCCGTCGTAGCGCTTCGGCAGCGGGCGCGCGTAGTCGCCGCGCTTCGCGGTCGCGAGGCGCAGCGCGACGAGCGCCTCGGCCCACTTCACGGCCGCCGTGACGCCCTCGACCACCGGCGCGCCGATCTGCTGCTCGATCTCGTGCGCGAATTCGGCCATGCCCGCGCAGCCGAGCACGATCGCGTCGGCGCCGTCCTCGTCGAGCGCGCGCCGGCATTCGTCGGCGATGATCCGGCGCGCGGCCGAGCCGGGCCGGTCGAGTTCGAGCACCGCGACGTCGGTCGCGCGCACGTTGCGGCAGAACCGCTTCATCCCGTAGCGTTCCGCGAGGTGCCACGCCATCCCGCAGGTGCGCGCGAGCGTCGTCACGACCGAAAATCCCGGCGCCAGCACACTCGCCGCATGCATCGCGGCCTCGGCGATGCCGATCACCGGCCCGCGCGCGAGCTCACGCGCCGCATACAGGCCCGGATCGCCGAAACACGCGATCACGTACGCGTCGCAACCGTCGCGCTCGCCTTGCGCGATCTCGGCAAGCAGCCCCGGCGTCGCGAGCGCCTCGTCGTAATACCCTTCGATCGACGGCGGACCCATCGGCGGGCTCACGGCCACGATCTCCGTGCCGGCGGCCGCGACCTCGCGCGCGCAGCGGCCCATCGCGTCGGTCATCCGCTGCGTCGTATTCGGATTGATCAGTCGGATCTTCATCGCCCGCTCCTTACGCCTTCGCACTCGCGAGCATCCGGTAGAACACGAAGCCGAGCCCCGCGCCGATGAACCACGAGAAATTCGCGACGCCCTCCCAACCCGGCACCATCACGCAGGCGACCGCGATCACCGCGGCCGGCAGCAGCGCGGCAAGCGCGCGGCGATTCACGCCGCCCGTATACCAGTAGGCGCCGCTTTCCGACATCGTGTAGAGGTCGTCGCGCACGAGGCGGCCGCGCTTGACGAGGTAGAAGTCGGCGATCAGCACGCCGTACAGCGGGCCGATGAACGCGCCAAGCACGTCGAGCGTGTAGTGGATCACGGCCGGGTTGTTGAACAGGTTCCACGGCGTGATGAAGATCGACGCGACGGCGGCGAGCATCCCGCCCGCGCGCCAGCTGATCAGGCGCGGCGCGACGTTCGAGAAATCGAACGCGGGCGACACGAAGTTCGCGACGATGTTGATGCCGATCGTCGCGATCGTGAACGTCAGCGCGCCCAGGATCACCGCGGTCGGATGGTCGATGCGGCCGACCGTCTCGACCGGGTCCGTGATGAGCTGGCCGAACACCGGCAGCGTCGCGGCGGTGGTGATCACCGTGACGAGCGAGAACGCGAGGAAGTTGACCGGCAGCCCCCAGAAATTGCCGCGCTTCACGTCGCCGAACGAGCGGCAGTAGCGCGAGAAATCGCCGAAGTTCAGCATCGGCCCGGAGAAGTACGACACGACGAGCGACACGGCGGTGATCATCACCGGAATCACTTCCGCGCCGTGATACTTGACGCCGCCGAGGTTGATGCCGATGTTGCGCCAGCCCGCGCGCCACACCATGTAGCCGGCGAGGATGAACATCACGACGTAGACGGCCGGGCCCGCGAAATCGATGAACTTCTTGATCGTCTCCATCCCGTTCCAGAACACGAACGCCTGGAGCACCCACAGCAGCATGAAGCCGGCCCAGCCGACCGCCGACAGCCCGAGAAAGCCGTAGCGATGGACGTCCGCGTACGGCAGCCATTGCGGGAAGAATTTCAGCACGACGATCACGAGCGCGCTCGACGCCAGATACGTCTGGATCCCGTACCACGCGATCGCGATCAACCCGCGGATCACGGCCGGCACGTTCGCGCCGAGCACGCCGAACGTCGCGCGGCACGCGACCGGATACGGCACGCCGATCTGCTGGCTCGGCCGCGCGATCAAGTTGCACAGCGCGTTCACGAGGCCGATGCCGACGATCAGCGCGATCAGCACCTGCCAGCTCGTCAGCCCGAGCGCGAACAGGCTGCCCGCGAACACGTAACCGCCGACGCTGTGGACGTCCGACATCCAGAACGCGAAGATGTTGTACGCACCCCACGTCTGATTTTTAAGGGGTGCCAAATCTTCGTTGTACAGACGTTCGCTGTAACCATCCGGCAGTGCCGGACCACCGCCCTCGCTGCCTTCTTCCGCCGGATAGGCGCTGTCGTGCGCCACACTGAACTGAGCCATGACTTCTCCTTGACGCGGCCGCAAGGCCGCTCCACCGTCATCGATATCGCCCCGGATCGTCGCCCGGAGTCGGACCAGCGGCCCGCGGCAAACGCCGCGGGCCTGCATTTCGCTCGTTCTGTGGCGCGCGGCCGTGTTCGCGTCGCCGCTCAGGCGCCGCCGAACACTTCGCGCAAATCGACCTGCCCTTGCGCGGGCCGGTCCAGCATCTTCAGTTCGACATGCTGCAGGTGGCGCGCCATCAGCGTCACCGCCTGCTTCGGATCGCCCGCCTCCAGCGCGGCGAGGATCTCGTCGTGGTCGTCGCACGAGCACGGGCTGCGCCCGTGCGATTCGTACAGCGCCGACATCAGCGTCGAGCGTGCGACGAGCCCTTCGAGGCACTCGCTGAGCGTCGCATTGCCCATCAGCGCGGCAAGCGCCGTATGGAATTCGCCCGACAGCCGGATCCACGCCGCGAAGTCGTGCCGCTCGAACGCCTTGCGTTCCTTGTCGATCAGCGCGGCGACGCCCTTCAGCCGCCTGGCGCCGGGGCCGGTCGCGAGCCGCTCGACCACGGCCAGCTCGATGATCCGGCGCATCTCGAACACTTCGTGCACGTCCTGCAGCGTCGGGCTCGCGACGAACGCGCCGCGGTTCGGCTCGAGCTCGACCAGCTTGTCGGTCGCGAGCTGCGCGAGCGCCTGGCGGATCGTTCCGCGCTTCACGCCGAACACGTCGCAGAGCTGCGCCTCCGTGAGCTTCGCGCCGGGCGCGAGCCGATGCTCGAGGATCGCGGTGCGGATCCGCTCGGCGATCGCGTCAGGGCTGGCCGCACCGGACGGAGGGGAATCGGGCTCGTTCATGATCGGCATCGTGTGATGGTCCTCATCCTAGAGTGGACACAAAGATTGTCAACAATTCTTTTGAAGGATTTCGCACAATCGGCGTGCGCCGGCGTGCCTGCATTCGGTGCAACGCGCACGAAATCCATGCATATCAAGCCTCACAGGCAAGACGGAGGCCCTTCTCGTCGTATACCCTTCCGCCGATTTTGTTGACAAAAATGGTGCAAAACCGGGCGAAACTCAGGTCGGCGTCAATGAAAAATATCGACGGTTAGTTGCGCATTTGCATAAAGAAAAAGGCGGGAAATGAACTGCACCCCAAAAGTTGGACACCCGTCCAACCTTTGGGGTGTTTTTCATGACGAAGTACAACGAGCAGTTCAA